>JASHVU010000526.1 GCA_030044455.1 Acidobacteriaceae bacterium
GGGACCTGGGGTTCTGGACGCCAAAGTTTCCTGGCTGGTCTGCCGCGAGGTGTGCATCCCCGGCAAGGCAGAGCTGGGCATGCGCGTGATGCTGGCCGCAAGTGCGCCCGCCTCGCCGACGACTTCAGATGTGGATGAAACGCTCTGGAAGAACGGTATTGCCACGCTGCCCTCACCGCTGCCCGCGAGCGACGCCGCCCGCTTCCAGCCCACGCCCACCGGCTTCCGGCTTGGCGTTACTACCGGACGGCGTGAGACCGAAGCGGTCTTTTTCCCTGCAGACCAGAACATCATCGACAATCCCTCGCCGCAGAGACTCGCGCCAACTAAAGATGGGCTCGTGCTTGAGTTAAAGAAGGACACGAATCTGCAGGCGAATCCCGCTCAACTGAAAGGAGTTCTTGAGCTCTCGGACGGACGGAATTATGAGCTGACGGCGTTGCCGGGGACGGTTGCCGCGCCGCCGGTCCTCCCGGCCGTATCGGCGGCACAGATCTTCCGCGCGGCTGGCCTGGCCTTCTTGGGTGGAATGCTGTTGAACCTGATGCCGTGCGTCTTTCCCGTGCTCTTCTTGAAGGGGCTGGCGCTGGTCCAATCCGGCTCTGAGGAGCGGCACAAGCTGCGCTCGCACGGATTCGTCTACACGCTGGGCATTCTGGTTTCGTTCTGGCTGCTGGTGGGTGCGCTGCTCGTGCTGCGCGCCGCTGGCGCCAAACTCGGCTGGGGATTCCAGTTCCAGTCGCCCATCTTCCTCATGCTCATGGCCGGGCTGCTCTTCTTCCTCGGCTTGTCGCTGGCCGGGCAGTTTGAGATCGGGCTGTCGCTCACCAGTACCGGCGGGTCGCTGATTTCGAAGCAGGGCTACGCGGGCAGCTTCTTTACCGGAGTGCTGGCGGTCATTGTCGCCACTCCATGCACCGCGCCGTTTATGGGAGCGGCGCTGGGCTACGCCATTGGCGCGCCGGTGGCTGTGACGTTTGCGGTGTTTACCACGCTGGCGCTTGGCCTCGCCGCGCCGTATGTGGCGCTCACGTTGCAGCCGGCGTGGACGCGCTTTTTGCCACGTCCCGGCGCGTGGATGGAAGTACTGAAGCAGGCGGTCTCCGTGCCTATTTTTGTCACAGTAATCTGGCTGGCGTGGGTGGTCACTTCAGGGTATGGTGCGGAACTGCTGGCCGCGTTGCTGGCGAGTCTTCTGCTGCTGGCGATTGCCGGATGGTTCCTGGGCCGCTGGCCGGCCAAGCGATGGGCGACGGTGGTTGCGGTGCTGATTGCAGCCGGCGTTGTGGCGCTGGCGGTGTATGGGCAAAGACTTGCCGCAGATGCCAACGCAGAGCCCGCAAACAAAACATTGGGCTCGCTGTCGGGCAATTCTTGGCAGCCTTGGTCTGCAGGCGGTGTCCAGAAGGCCCTTGCCGCCGGGCAGTCCGTCTTTGTCGACTTTACCGCGAGCTGGTGCCTGAGCTGCCAGGTGAATGAGCGCGTGGCCCTCAGCCGGCCTGAGGTGATGCAGGCATTTGCGGCCAAAAACGTAGCTCTCTACCGCGCTGACTGGACGCGCGAAGATCCGGCCATTACGCAGGAGCTAACCGCGCTGGGCCGCAGCGGAGTGCCGGTGTACGCCCTCTACACTCCGGGTCAAAGCGATCCCGTGCTCTTGCCGCAGGTGCTCACGCCCGGAATTGTGCTCGACGCGATTAACCGTCTGCCTGCAACCCACTCGGGGGCTGGAACGTCCAACCTGCAGTAAGTCCGGCAATCCCCAATTCAGGTTGATCGTCTGAATCCCCGTCAGGAGGTTGACTGCCGTGTCTTCCCGGATTTTCAAAGTCTCTCTCATCGCAATCGTCTTTGGCGGCATAGCGCTCTTTGCCGCGCTGCGCTATAGCGCCCGCGCCCAAGTCGAAGAAGTGCGTGTCGGCTCGCCGGCTCCGGCCTTCACGGCCACCGACTCGAAGGGGCAAACGGTCTCGCTCGACCAGTTCCACGGCAAGTACGTCGTGCTGGAGTGGCATAACCAGGGCTGCCCGTTCACGCGCAAGCACTACGTGAGCGGCAATATGCAGTCGCTGCAAAAAGAGTGGACCGCGAAGGGCGTGGAGTGGTTCACAGTGATCTCGTCGGCGCCGGGAACGCAAGGCTACGTAACCGCCAGTCAGGAGAATGATTATCTTGCCAGGATGCACGCCGCGCCCACAGCCGCGCTCCTCGATCCCGATGGCAAGGTTGGCCGGCTCTACGACGCAAAGACCACACCCGAGATGTACGTGATCGACCCCGAGGGCAAGCTGATCTATGAGGGAGCGATCGACAACCGGCCGACGCCGGATGTGGAAGACATCAAGGGTGCGGACAACTACGTTTCCGATGCGTTGAACGCGTCCTTCGCGGGCAAGACTGTGGCTACGCAGTACACGCGGCCGTACGGCTGCTCAGTGAAGTACAGGAATTAAATTTGAATTATCGGACTACCTGGTATAACCCTCCCCCTATGCAGGAGGGATAAGTTATTTGTTTTCAGAGACATGCTCATTTAAACCCTTCCGTTAATCCACTGAAAACAAAAGAGTTAATCATCAAAGTCTTCATAAATAAAGACTTGCGGCTGCTTTACGCCTGCTTCGATCGAAAAACGAGTTTGGTGGTGAGCACAGCGGAATTTTCACTGCAAGCATTGTGCGCCAATCAGGGGAAATTGCCAGCAATGCGATGGGATGATGGAACAATGTTCAGAATGCTGCCACCCTGGCGTCATGACCGCGTT
>JASHVU010000050.1 GCA_030044455.1 Acidobacteriaceae bacterium
CGAGTCTCGCGATGGAGCCTCAGGCTGAATCGCTCTTGTAGCAGCGACTGCAGCATTGGGCCCTCCATCTGTTGTACCGAAGGATTTCCGTCAGCTTTGGCCTGAATATCGTAACGGGCGGAATTGATCCAATCCGGGCCGCCGGCCAGTTGCTCGTCTTCAACTCCATAGGCAATCAGAATCAGGCGCCGCAGCACAAGATTCGTCATTGCAAGCCGCCCCGGAGTAGCTTGAACCAGCGCTCTTCCGTCACTACTATCTGTCGGCCTTACCGATGCAACTTCGAATACCGAAGCGCCCGCAGGCTGCTGACTTCGGCCACAAACCCCAGAGGCAGTAATGGCGGCCGCAAGCAATAGTCCCTGACGAATTCTCCGATTGTTGAAGCGCCGCATCTCTGTTTTCTGTTCTCTGTTCTCTAGTCCTTCAGTCCTTAGTCGTTAGTCCCCAGTCGTCGCTCCCTAGTCCTTAGTCCCTCAGTCCCTCGTCGTTCGTCTTTCAATCCTCTTCTCCGGCCGCGGATTATGCACCAGCCGATGCACGAAGATTCCTGGCGTGTGAATCTCGTCTGGATCCATCTCGCCCGGCTCGACAATAATCTCCACCTCAGCCACCGTGAACTTGCCGCATGTCGCCGCATCGGGATTGAAGTTCCGCGCCGTGCGCCTGTAAATCAAATTTCCATGCGTATCGGCCTTCCACGCCTTCACCAGCGCCAGGTCGGCGCGAATGCCCCGCTCAAGAATGTACGTGACACCGTCGAATTCCTTGTGCTCCTTGCCTTCGGCCACTATCGTGCCAATGCCCGTCCGCGTATAAAAACCCGGAATCCCCGCGCCGCCCGCCCTCATGCGTTCGGCCAGCGTACCCTGCGGGCAAAACTCCACCTCAACCTCACCGCTCAAAAACTGCCGTTCAAATTCCGCGTTCTCCCCCACATAGCTCGAAATCATCTTCTTCACCTGCCGGCTCTCGAGCAACAAACCCAGCCCCCATCCATCCACGCCTGCATTATTGCTCGCAATGGTCAGGTTGCGCACGCCTGCATCGCGCAGCGCCTGAATCAGCGCCTCGGGAATTCCGCACAGTCCAAAGCCGCCGATCGCCAGCAGCATCCCGTCATGCACCAGCCCGTCGAGCGCCGCGCGCGCATCGGGAAATAGCTTGTTGAGCCCGCCGTTTTTTGTGCTTTGGATCTCCATTTCAACGCTCATGCCGACGTTTTGACTCCAGTGTCAATGCTGACGTTTTGAACTCAACACCCATGCTGAGGCTTTGAATTCAACGTCCATGCCGCTGTTTTGAAAGGGCACGGATTTATCCGTGCCCATCAAGCTTCTCAACTGAGCGGGCTTTAACCCCTGAGGGGAGTCTTCATCAAGGTGCGATAACTAGCCCACGCCGCAATCATGTTAACGCGTCACCATCCCCATCTGATATAGCTATCCCATCGGCTCGAATCATCCGCGAAAGGTTCCATGCCCTCGCCAACATCTTCCACGGCACGCCCCGCTCCCGCTCCTGTCAATCATCCATCCGCCGTCTCACTCATTCCGTTCGGCGCGGCTACGGTCGCTGTTCTCGCCGCCGTTGCCTGGCTCTTTGCCACCAACGAATCTGGTGCAAAATGGGCGCAAGGTTACAATCCCGCCGGAACCTGGCAGCTCTCCACGGCCATTGCGGCGCTGCCCATTCTTGTTCTTCTCGGAGCCCTGGCCGTGCTGCGCGTCAAGGCTCACATCGCTGCGCTGGCCGGCTTGCTCACCGCGCTCTTGGTCGCCATTCTCATCTTCCACATGCCGGCACGGCTCGCCTTCACCGCCGCAAGTTACGGCGCAGGCTACGGCCTTTTTCCCATCTGCTGGATCGTGCTTCCCGTCATCTTTCTCTACGACCTCACCGTGCACACCGGCCTCTTTGTCACATTGCAACAGAGCCTGGCCAACATTACTCCCGACAGCCGCCTGCAGCTCCTTCTCATCGCCTTCGCGTTGGGCGCATTCTTTGAGGGTACCTGCGGCTTCGGCACGCCCGTCGCCGTCTGCGGGGCCATCCTCATCAGCCTCGGCTTCCGCCCCCTCCAAGCCGCCTCGCTCGCACTCCTCGCCGACACGGCTCCCGTCGCATTCGGCGGTCTCGGCATCCCCATCGTCGCCCTTCACGGAGTCACAGGCCTCGACACCTTCGCTCTTTCCAAAACCATCGCTGTCCTGCTCGCGCCCTTCTGCGCTCTGATTCCTTTCTGGCTCATCTGGGCCTTCGCCGGCTTCACCGCCATGCTTGAAGTCTGGCCCGCCGCGCTGCTCGCGGGCGTCACTTTTGCTCTTGTCCAGTGCCTCGTTGGCATCCTCGCCGGCCCTTCGCTCGCTGACATTGCCGCATCCACGGCGACCATCGTCGCACTCGTCGTCTTCCTGCGCTTCTGGCGCCCGCGCCGCACCCTCAACGCCACCGGCGACGACATCACCCAACTCACTCATCAGCGCTTCGAGCACGATCCCCGTCGCATCTTTCACGCCTGGCTGCCGTGGCTCGTCCTCAGTATTCTCGTCTTCGCCTGGGGCGTCCCCGCTCTTTCTTCGTGGATGGACGCACACACTACCATCAAGCTCGTGATTCCCGGCCTCAATCAGATCGTCCAGCGCGTCCCTCCCGTCGTTCCTCAACCAACCGCCGAAACTGCGGTCTTCACCTTCAACTGGCTTACCGCAACCGGCACTTCAATCTTCATCGCCAGCATTCTCGCCGGACTGCTCATGGGACTCGGCCCCCGCTCGCTGTCCACTCTCTTCGTCCACACCCTCGTCAATATTCGATTCACGCTCGTCACTATCGCCGCCATGCTGGCCATCGGATACATCACCCGCTACTGCGGCCTCGACGCCACGATGGGACTCGCCTTTGCCCGCACCGGCGCACTCTACCCATTCTTCGGAACTCTCGTCGGTTGGCTCGGCACCGCCTCTACCGGCTCTGACACATCGTCTAATGTTTTGTTCGGAAGCCTGCAAACCATGACCGCCCATCAACTGGGCATCTCGCCGGTGCTCATGGCCTCGGCCAACACCTCCGGCGGTGTGATGGGAAAAATGGTGGCCGCTCCCAGCATCGTGGTCGCCACCACTGCAACACAGACCTATGGACAAGAGGGCACCATCCTCCGCTGGGTCCTCGGCCACTCCCTCGCCCTCGCCGCACTCGTCGGAATCCTCGTCTACCTGATTGCCTACGTGCCGCCCTTCACCGGGCTGGTCGCTCACTGACCGGCCCCCCAAATTCCCCTCGCCCCACCGCTGGTGCTAGCCTTGACGCGCACTTAAGAGGAACATCCCATGCGCATCTGTTTCACGCTCAAAGTCCGCGCCGAAATGCTCGCCGAGTACAAGCTCCGCCACGCTGCCGTCTGGCCCGAAATGCTCGATGCCCTGCGCGCTACCGGATGGCGTAACTACTCGCTCTTCCTCGCCGCCGACGGCCTGCTGGTCGGCTACCTTGAGGCCGACGACCTTGCCGCCTGCTGCGCCCGCATGAAGGACTACCCCGTCAACGCCCGTTGGCAGGCTGAAATGGCGCCTTTCTTTGAGCAGCTCGCCACTGGCGGCGCGGATGATAATCTGATGCCGCTCGAGGAAGTCTTCCACCTGGAATGAGAGAAGGCATCAACCAATGAACCCCAACGACCTATTGCGCCGCGATTTCCTACGAGTCGGTAGCCTCGGCATCGCCGGCGCCATCCCTGTCG
>JASHVU010000051.1 GCA_030044455.1 Acidobacteriaceae bacterium
ACCGTAAGCTGGGGATGAACAATGTCGTCCTGCGGGACGTAGCCCATCTGCTGGCGGAAGCGGTCGTAGTATTCGTAGAGGCTGGCGCCGTTGAACAGCACCTTGCCCTCGACGGGGCGGGTGTAGCCGTTGAGCGCTTTCAGCAGGGTGGTCTTCCCTGCTCCGGCTGGACCCATGAGCGCGACAAGCTCGGAAGGAAAGACGGTGAGCGAAACGGGATCGAGGAGCCGCTTGCCGCTGGGCGCGGTCACCACAATACTGTTGGCCTCGATGGTGACATTGCCGTGGTACTCGCGCTGTGCGAGCTGGCCGCCTTCGAGCAACTGGAAGCGGAAGCTGCCGAGACCGATCTCCTGGCCCGGCTTCACGAGCGTTTTACCGCTGATGCGGACGCCGTCGACGTAGGTTCCGTTGCGTGAGCCGAGGTCCTCGACAAACATTCCTTCGGCGGTGCGCGTAAGCCGCGCGTGGCGCCACGAGACCATGGGATACGCCAGCGGCACGTCGCAGTCCGGGTCGCGGCCCATCACCATCGCGTCGCCGTGAAAGTTCACCTTGTGAAAGGCGGCATCGCCGATCTTCTTTTCAGGGGAGAGCAATTGGGCTGCGGAGATCTTGTACGAGCCCAGGTAAACATCGTCGCCGGGCTTGAGAACGGTTTGCTGAATGCGATTGCCGAGAGAGCCGACCGAGGTGCCGTTGGTCGAGCCCACATCGCGAAGAATGTACTGGGTGCCATCCAGCGTGATACTGGCGTGATGCCAGGAGACTGTGGGCAGGTCGATGGGTACATCGGAGCTAGGATCGCGCCCGATGGTGATGACCTTGGCCCCTGACTGGCGGGAAGGCATTGAAGGCAGGGTCGGGGCGCGGCCGCTCGCGTCCTGCTTGGGCGCCGGCCAGGGCATCTCAACCCGCGGGCCGAGCGTGACGCGGGAGCCGTAGGCAATCGGCGTCGGTTTGCCTGGGGCGAGTCGAGAGCCGTTAACGAAGGTTCCGTTGGTCGAGTCCAGGTCTTCGATGAGGAACTGGCCGCCGTGCTGGCTTACCCGGCAATGCCGGCTCGAAACTGCCGAATCGGGGACGGCCACATCGCAGTCTCCGGCTCGCCCGATCAGCCATACAGCTTCAGGTTGTGGCGCGTCTTGCGGCATAGGTAATGTGGGTCTTCAGGGTTGCAAACACTGTACCACGGCAGGTTTAAAGTGGCCGAGGAATATGCACCACCGCTCGCCTGCACATGCTATCCTTCCGGCAAAGAATTCTTCCCACTTTTAAGGCATCCTGCTTACGATGAAGACCCGTCCGGAGTGCGATGAGTCACAGCGATTCCCCGGGGAGCAGATCTCTTCGAGGCCGCGAGATGCCGGTTCAGACACGGGTGAATCTGCAATGACCATTTGGAACAGGCGTGCTTGGTTGTACCGCACCGGCATAGGTGCGGCTGCACTTGCCGTAATGCGAGGCGGGGCTCTTTCTGCATTTGCCGATGAGCCCCACATCACCATTTCGCCCCTGAACAAGCTGAGCGACGCGGACGAGATCGCGCTGGGACGCAAGTTTGCGGCACAAATTGAATCAGAAGTCGAGATTGTCTCCAATCCGGTCATCGGCCACTACCTGGAGGGGATCGTATCGGCGCTGGCCGCGCAAAGCCAGCGGCCGAATCTTCCCTATTCCATCAAGCTGATCAATTCTCATGAGCCGAACGCATTTTCCATCCCGGGCGGATTTCTCTATCTGAATCGCGGGCTGGTGGAGCTGATTGCAGAAGAGGACGAACTGGCCGCCACGCTGGGGCACGAGATCGGCCATGTTGTGGCGCGGCATGTGGTGAATCGGCTGCTGCTATCGTTTGAGGCGCGGTCGCTGCTCAAACCGGTACTCGACAATCTCAACAAGAAGAATGGCGTGGTCGAGCAGATCATTCGCAAACTGGGAGGCGCGCTGGCCATGCTGGCCATGCTTCACTTCAGCCGCGAAGACGAGGCGCAGGCCGATCTGCTTGGGTTTTACGAGATGCTGCGCGCGGATTGGGATCCGCATGGATTCCTGGAGCTTTTTGACCAGCTCGCGCAGTTAGAGAAACAGCTTGGCGGAGCGCCCAACCAGTTCTTGTCCGACCATCCTCCTACTCCGGAGCGCGCTGAAGCCATCAGGCGTGAACTCAAGAGGGTGAAGATTCCGGCCAACGCCCGCAAAGACAGCGTGCGCTTTCAGGTCTTCAAGTCAACCATGGGGCTTTTGCCTACGCCGCCGAAGAGACCTGCCCCGGGGGGCAATTCAAGCCAGTGAATCCGCGAGAACAATCCCGGCTATGGAACTCTGCGGCTATGACAGCCGGCCTGACAGCATTGCTGGCGTGCGCTTCGGTCAACTTTGTGGCGCGAGCCCAGACGTTGCACGCCGGTCCCGCCTACAGCAGCGAGGACGGGAGCGACGGCCCGCAGTTTCCACGCGTCGACGTGCTGGTGCGCCTCAAGAATGCACAGGGCGCACCTACGGTGGTGAAAACCGCGGACTTGAAGCTCTTTTCGAATGGAAGCGAGGTTGGCGAGGCTGACCAGATACGGAACTTCGGGGCCGCAAGGTACGGGGTAAGAGAGGTGCTGGCGCTCGACTTGAGCGGAAGCATGACGGGGAAACCGCTCGAGGCAATTCGCCAGACCATTGCACAGTTTGTGAACCAGGCGCGGACACAGGATCGCGTCGAAGTGGTCAGCTTTGCCAACGACACGCGCATTGAGGTTCCGTTCGGCGCCGACAAGCAGACCCTGGCCGAACGATTAAAAGCTGTAACCAGCCGCGGAAACGAGACCCATCTTTATGACGCACTGCTTGACGCAATGGCGCAGCTCACCAGCGGACCGCCGGTTTGCCGGCAGCTTACCGTCATCTCCGATGGTCACGACGAGGGCTCGCAGCACAGCATCGAAGACGTGATCGCTCTGGCGAAGAAACAGGAGATCGCGATTGACGCGATCGGACTCACCCGCTCGCATCCGGAATATTTGCAGTTCATGCAGCAGATGGCAGCGGCCACAGGCGGCAACTACGCGCAGGCCCACTCGCCCGATGAGTTGAGCGGCCTCATCGATCAGGGAATTCAGGCCATGAAGGCCACGCCGGTGGCCGGATTCAAGACAGACAAACTGGCAGCCGATGGCCAGACGCATGTGATTGAAGTGCGCTGGGTACCGGGTCATTTGGCCGCGAGCGTTGACGTCACGATGCCGAACATACCGAATCCGTGGCGGTTGTGGGGCTGGGTGCTTGCCGGGTGCTTCGGGGCTGGGTTAATTCTCCTATTGGTTGCGCGCCGGCCACCGAAGAAGCCGCTCTCGCGCTCGGCTCGCGCAGTGCCGGTGCAACCGCAGGATTCCCAGCCGAGGGCCGAGAGAGTCGATGAAAAAATTGCTGAGGACTTGAATCAGAAACTGGAGATGCGGGAACCGCGACCGGTTGATACCGAGCCGGTTCACAGGCCGCACGATCCTCCGGTCGGGGTTGAGAGCCTGGAGCCGCAAGCGCCAGCGAGAGCACAGACACGCGTGACGGCCTTCTTCCCAAAAGGAGTGGCCACCGCCGTACTTGAAGTAACGTCGGGGCCATTGCTGGGCACGAGACTGCCTGTTGTCGACGAGGTACGGATTGGCGCTCTCGAAGGAAACGACCTGGTGATCGGCGGCGATCCAACTCTCTCGGGTTTCCACGGCATTGTGCGCCTGATTGAAGGTGTGCTGACCGTCGAGGACCTGCAATCGACAAACGGCACGTTTGTGAACGGAGTCCGCATCGCAGGCGGGCGCAAGCTGCTGAGACCCAGCGACCTGATTCGAATGGGACGGTCGAATTTCGCGGTGCGGACTGGATAAGCGACTGGATAAGATGTGTGCAGGGAATTCTACCGGCCTGCGAGCGCAACAGCTAAGAGCCGGCTGCGGAGGAGAGAAGAATGAGCCTATGCAAGGTTTGTGGCGCGAACAATCCTGATGAATCGGCAGCGTGCCGTGTATGCAAGACGCCGCTTGAGAGAGGCGACTCAGGCCAGGAGTTGCGGCGCCGCACGCAGGTTGAACCCATGCCCCGCATGCCTACATTTGAGGAGCAAAGCGGATTCGCCGCGGGCCAGGCAGGCAGGCCAGCGCGGGGAGGCGCGGCCGAGCCGGTTCGGCGCGTGACGGTCTTCGATCCCAATGCCGGCGCGCATGCCGGCAGCCAGGCGACACAAAAGCCGGCGCCTGCGGCGCGAAGGATTGTTGGGGTACTCGTTACTTACTCGTGGAGCGAGCAAGGACAGGTGTTCCCGGTCTTCGAGGGCCGCAACCGCATCGGCAGCGATGCCGCGCAGTGCGAGATCACGATCCCGCAGGACGAGACGCTCTCGGCCATCAACAGCCACATTATCTTCCGCAAGAGCTTTACCATTGGCGACGACGTGAGCATGGGCGGAACGGATGTGGACGGTGAGCCGGTCGAGACGGCGTTTGTGCCGCTGCGCAACTATGCGAAGATTCGCACCGGCTCGACGCACTGGACCTTCATCGCCATCGAACCCGGAGAGACAGGGAGCAAGGGAACGAAGGGACAAGGGAACGAAGGAACAAGGGAGCGAGGAAACGAAGGATTAGGTGCAGGGGGCTGAGGAATCAAGGGTCGGGGCGGATTGATGCTGAGGACAGCGATTGGATTTGCAGTGATGCTGTCGGCTGCGGCGGCGGGCGTGGCGCAATCGGGGAATTCGTTGTACGGGCCGCATGGCGTGAGCCCGATGGCAGTCAGGCAGGGCGTGCTGGGCAGTTGCTACTTTCACGCCTCTATCGCAGCGCTTGCCATGGCCGCACCCGATAAAGTGCGCGCCGCCATCCGGAAGAATTTCCCGGTTGGATACAAGGTGCACTTTGCTTCCGGCCCCGATGAAGCCGTCTACCCCGACGACATCAACCTCGGGCGGATCCATGGCTTTGACGAGTCCGATGGCGACTGGGTGCTGGCGCTCATGCGCGCGTATGCGCAGCGCGAGGTGCGCCAGAGTCTGGTGGATTCGATTCAAAGATCGACCGTCATCCCAGCGTTTGCAAAGCCGGTTGCGCTCAAGTGACTGAACGAGACTGACCTCATGCTCGTAGCTTACGACCGCGCCATCCGCGCGGTGGTGCGGCAGAATGGCGCCATGGAAAAAGAATCGCTGAAGCAGAATCTTGCCGGCGAGTTGGCCAGGATCGGAATCCCCACCAGCGAATCGCAAATGCTGGTGGGTTTTCTGGAGGAAGAAGGATTTTTTGCCGCAATCGCCAAAACAGTGCAACAGAACGGCGAGGTCTTCGGCGCATACAAAAGTGTTGGACAGGGCGGGATTCCGGTGCGGCTGACGTGAGCAATCGGCAGACTGTGTCAAACGAACTTCGCAGTCTGAACATGGGTAGCGTTGCGCTGGTGGCGAGCACGGTAAATGCGGCTCCTGAGGCACAAGTTGCGATTGCCGACTGGTGGGTACCGGGCCACGCGTACACGGTGATGAATTATGACGAGAGCTCAGGTGTAGTCACGCTTCGCAACCCGTGGGGTACTCGGCCCGGCCCCGATGGAGTTTTCTCGCTTCCGTTCGCGATGTTCGAGGAATCATTCGAATACATTTCATACTCCGGACGTTGATCGAGCGAAGGCTGTCTTATTTGGCATTTGTCGCCTAATATGCGGGAGCGTGGACGACCACCCTCAACCCAGTCGGGAGACCGGCGCGAATTCAGATGCGGCCGGCGGCGCGAAGATCGCGAATCTCATCGTCGTCGAAGACGCGCCCGCGGATGAGGAATCGCACGCCTTCGGCGTTGTCGAGCGAGAACTGGCCGCCACGGCCGGGAACAACGTCGAGAATCAGCTGCGTGTGCTTCCAGTATTCGAACTGGCTGCGGCTCATATAGAAGGGCTCGCCGTCAACTTCGCCAAGCTGGACATCGCTGTCGCCAACGATGAACTCGCCGCGGGGATAGCACATGGGCGAACTGCCGTCGCAACAACCTCCCGACTGGTGGAACATGAGATCTCCATGCTTCTGGCGCAGCACCCTGATAAGGTGGATGGCGAGGTCGGTGGCGAGAACTTGTTGTGGTATGTTGGGCATCGTAGATCAGCATCGGAACCAGCGGGGCTAGCGGAGTTTGGGGGCGTTTAAGAGATCCCCCACCCAAGCGGAACTGGGATGGACACCCGGCGCGACGTTAGCGAGAAAGCCGGTTTGTGCGATCCCATCCTAAACGCGAAAAGCGCGTTCAGGATGGGGCGCCCGATTTTGTAATTGATCGGAAGCCGGAGACAGCTAGAGCAATTCCTGGGTAAGTGTGTCCTTTTGACGATTGCGAGAGGTCGCCGACTCCTCGTTGTCGCGGCGACTTGAAGTCAATCGCTTCGGGATACAGTCACCCAGGAATTGCTTTAGTCACTGACCACTGACCACCGTATCTAGAAGAAGCCCAGTTTCCTGGGGCTGTAGCTCACCAGCAGGTTCTTGGTCTGCTGATAGTGATCGAGCATCATGCTGTGGGTTTCGCGTCCGATGCCCGATTGCTTGTATCCGCCGAAAGCAGCATGCGCCGGGTAGGCGTGGTAGCAGTTGATCCACACGCGCCCGGCCTGAATTCCGCGTCCGAGACGATGGCAGCGATTGACGTCGCGGGTCCATAGTCCCGCGCCCAAACCGTATAGCGTGTCGTTGGCAATGGCCAGCGCATCGGCTTCAGTCTTGAACGTGGTAACCGAAACTACCGGGCCGAAGATCTCTTCCTGGAAGATGCGCATGCGGTTGTGGCCGCGAAATACGGTGGGCTCAACGTAAAAGCCGTCGTCCAGCTCGCCGCCCAGACGTGCGCGCTTGCCGCCCGCGAGCAACTCAGCGCCCTCCTGGTGGCCGATGTCGATATAGCTCAAAATCTTTTCCAGCTGCTCGTTCGACACCTGCGCGCCGAGCATCGTGGAGGGCTCAAGCGGGTTGGCCTGCTTGATGGCCGCCACGCGCTTGAGCGCGCGCTCCATGAACTTGTCGTAGATGCTTTCCTGAATCAGCGCGCGGCTGGGGCATGTACACACTTCACCCTGGTTGAGCGCGAACATCACAAAGCCTTCAATCGCCTTGTCGAAGAAGTCGTCGTCATCGCGGCAGACGTCTTCAAAGAAAATATTCGGTGATTTTCCACCGAGTTCAAGCGTAACGGGAATCAAGTTCTGGCTGGCGTACTGCATGATCAAACGGCCCGTGGTGGTTTCGCCGGTGAATGCGATCTTGGCCACTCGCGAGCTTGAGGCAAGCGGTTTGCCCGCTTCAAGTCCAAAGCCGTTCACGATGTTCAGCACTCCCGCCGGCAACAGGTCGCCGACCAACTCAGCCCAGACAAGAATGCTGGCCGGAGTCTGCTCGGCCGGCTTGAGGACCACGCAGTTGCCCGCCGCCAGCGCCGGCGCAAGCTTCCAGGTGGCCATCAGGATAGGAAAGTTCCATGGGATGATCTGGCCGACGACGCCGAGCGGCTCATGAAAGTGGTAGGCCACGGTGTCGTGGTCAATTTCTGAAATGGTTCCCTCTTGTGCGCGGATGCAACCGGCAAAGTAACGCCAGTGATCGACGGCCAGCGGCAGATCGGCAGCCGTGGTCTCGCGAATCGGCTTGCCGTTGTCCCAGGTTTCAGCCAGCGCCAGGATGTCGAGGTTCTCTTCCATGCGCTGTGCAATCTGGTTCATGATGACCGCACGGTGCGTGGGGCTGGTCTTTCCCCATGCGTCGCGAGCCGCATGGGCCGCGTCGAGGGCGCGTTCGATGTCCTGCGCGTTGGAGCGCGGGATTTCGCAGAATGTTTTGCCCGTGATGGGCGTGATGTTTTCAAAATACTGGCCTGAAGCAGGCTCAACCCACTTGCCGCCAATATAGTTGCCGTAGCGTGAAAGGAAGCTCACGCGATCGCTGAGCTTTCCTGGATGAGTTGACGTAGTTGCGGCCATATTCAAACCTCCTCGCGGGGAATCCGCGTGTGCTCAAAAGCGCTCAGCGTGCAGGCCTTGGCTGCCGGTGGTCGTGGGTTCGCGGCGCCAACGCCCGCCTAGAGGGAGCGTACCCTTCAACGTTCGAACCGGTCAGATTGGCGCTATACGAATGCGTTGGTTGTCACCGCGAAGGGGACACAGCGGGAGAATCATACACCCCCGGCGAAACAGCTGGCACCAACGGGCCAAAAAGATTCGGCCGATCAGGACATTGCCGGTCCGGCAACGGGTCCCAGCCGCAGCTGACGGAAGTAACCAATCCGAAGCCATATTTCGTTCGGGACTCGTACTAAAATGATTTACATAGGGAGTTTTGACGACTGAATGCTTTCGCGCCGTGAGTTTATTGCCAAGGGAACCGAGACAGCCGTATCAATTGCAACTGCAGCGGGCGCCGGGTTGCTGGCCGGCTGCGCCAACAGCGCCACAAGTCATCCGCCGATGGTGAGTTCATTTCGCGACCTAGCCGGGTCGCGCTCGCTGCGCGCACATGCGCACCGGCATGGGCTCATCTATGGCTCGGCCGTGGTGATTCCGATCGTTCAAAAGAACACAGATTTTGCAGACCTCCTCAGCGAGCAGTGCGGCATCCTGGTGCCATCGAACGAATTGAAGTGGGTTGCGTTGCGGCCATCGCGCGACACTTTCAACTTCGGCCCTCCCGACTTTCTCTATGACTTTGCCCAGCGCAACCACATGCTGATGCGCGGCCACAACCTCTGCTGGCATGAATCGGTGCCCACCTGGATCAGGAAGATTGACAATAAGGACGAGATTAAGCAACTCTTTGTCGATCACATCACCACGGTTTGCAAGCACTACGCCGGCAAGCTGCAATCGTGGGATGTGGTGAACGAAGCGATTGATCCCAACGACAAGCTGCCGGGTGGATTGAGAAAGTCGTTCTGGTACGACAATGTGGGGCCCGATTACATCGACCTCGCCTTCCAAACGGCGCGCACCGCCGACCCGAACGCGAAGCTCACCTACAACGACTACGGAGTTGAGGGGGACAACGACGGCGATGCGGTGAAGCGCAGGCTCATTCTGGAGATGGTGAAAGGGATGAAGAGCCGCGGCGTGCCGATTGATGCGATCGGCATTCAAAGCCACCTTAACGCCGGTGAAAAGTACGGCCAGGGGGTTGCCGATTTCATTGAGGCTTTCCATCAGATGGGCCTCGAAGTCTACTTGACTGAACTCGACGTGAACGACGACGCGACTGTCTCCAACGACCTGGCCGGACGCGACGCGATTATTGCCAAAACCTACACCGAGTTCTTGCAGGCGGCGCTGCCCAACCCGGCGGTGAAGCAGGTGCTCACGTGGGATCTGAGCGACCGATTCACGTGGCTGAACGGGCTCGGATCGCACCGCAGGAAACAGCCCAACCGCTTAGAGCGGCCGTTGCCTTTTGACGCAGACTTCAAGCCGACTGACTGCTTCTACGCGCTGCGCGACAGCTTCGATCATCGCAAGCGTGCGTAGCGCCATGCGTTCAGAGGGGATGGCGCACGTGAACGGAGGGCGCACTATTGCCACGTGCAAAGCCGAGGCCCGATTGCAAAGCCAGACTCTGTGGAGATATTCGGAACCAGCAGCAACAGCGCAACCGGTCAGTTTCTAGCCGTGGTGCTTGCCAGAGTGAATTCGACCTTCCTGGCAAGCTTCTCACCGTTGTATTGGAACAACACCCGCACCTCGTAGTGGCCTGCCCCAAGCTTTGCGGCAGGCAC
>JASHVU010000527.1 GCA_030044455.1 Acidobacteriaceae bacterium
ATTGAACCCATGCAGGCGCTGAGAACGGAGTAGTCAGCAGAGACGAATGAGTATGGAGGTCAGACGATGAATACGCTCATGCTCGACATTCGATTCGCGCTGCGCCAGATGCGCAAGTCGCCTGGTTTCATTACCACGGCCGTGCTCACACTGGCCCTGGGCATCGGCGCCAATACCGCCATCTTCACGCTGGTGCATGCGATTCTTCTGCGCTCGCTGCCGGTCACCAAACCGGCTCAGTTGTGGCGCGTGGGAGACAACGGCGAGTGCTGCGTTGATGGAGGGTTTCCAGGAGACGCAGGTGACACAGGTGATTTCACCATCTTCTCAACTGATCTTTATACCTATCTGCGCGCGCAGACCCCGGAGTTCGAGCAGTTGGCAGCCGTGCAGGCAGGCGGGTGGATCTGGGCAGTGCGCCACGGTGAAGGGCTGCCGAAATCGCTGCACGGTGAATTCGTATCCGGCAATTACTTTCAAACGCTTGGTCTCAGTTCCTTCGCAGGCCGCCTCTTTGGCAACTCCGACGACACGCCCAACGCGCCTCCCACCACCGTGATCAGCTATCAATCCTGGAAAGGTGAGTTTGCTTCCGATCCCCACATCGTCGGTTCCACCATTTACATCCAGACGCGCCCAGTCACGGTGGTTGGCATAGCTCCGCCAGGCTTTTATGGCGATCGCGTCTCCGACACGCCTCCGGACTTCTGGTTGCCGATCAACACCGAGCCCTATCTGCGCGGTGCAAGTTCAATTCTTCACCATGGCGACGATCACTGGCTCTACCTGTTGGGCCGCGTACGCGCGGGCCAGAGCGTTCCGGCGATTCAGGCCAAAATGACCGCATCGCTTCGCCAATGGCTGTGGACTCGAACCGTCCTTATTCAGTTTGGCGGTGGAGCCCTCATTCCCAAGATGCATGTGGTTCTCGTCCCCGGCGGTGGTGGTATCCAGCAACTGCAGGAATATGTGGGACAGGGATTGAAGTTGCTTATGATCCTCTCCTCCATCGTGCTGCTCATTGCCTGCGCCAACATCGCCAACCTAATGATGGCCCGTGCCACCACGCGTAGGGCCGAGCTCGCCGTGCGCATGGCCATCGGCGCCGCGCGCAAGCGCATCCTGCGCCAGATTCTTACTGAAAGCGTGCTCTTGAGCTGCCTCGGAGGCGCGGCCGGCCTGGCTGTGGCCTACATGGGCTGCCGGCTGATCCTTGCCCTTGCCTTCCCTGATGCCCGCAACATGCCCATCGAGGCCAGCCCATCGCTGATTGTGCTCGGATTCACCTTTGTTGTCTCGTTGATAACCGGCGTTCTGTTCGGGGTCGGTCCGGCATGGCTCTCGCTGCATGCGCAGCCTGCGGAAGCATTGCGCGGCGTCAACCGCTCCACCAGCGACCGCTCTTCATTACCTCAGAAATCGCTGGTCATCTTTCAGGCCGCGCTCTCGGTTGTTTTGCTTTGCGGTGCGATTCTTATGACGCGCACCCTACTCAACCTGCAGAACCAGAACTTCGGCGTGGAAACGCACAACCGCTACGTGCTGCACTTCGATCCGGTCGGCGCCGGATATACCACTGAACGCCTACCGGCGCTTTACCGCCAGATTGAAGACCGATTCTCTGTCCTCCCCGGCGTTCGCAGCTTCAGCCTTGCGCTTTACAGCCCGCTCGAAGGAAACAACTGGGGTGAATGTGTGATTCAACAAGGCCACCCCGCGCCCAAACCGGGCGATCACTGTGGCGCAACCTGGGTTCGCGTAAGCACGCATTATCTTGACTCCATCGGTGTGCCCATCGTGCGCGGCCGTGACTTCAATCAGCAGGACACGGCCACGTCGCCTCAGGTCGTGCTTGTGAACGAGACCTTCGTCAAACGCTTCTTCCTCGGCAAAGATCCCATCGGGCAGCATTTTGGCATCGATTTTCCGCAGTACTCCGGCGCCTGGCAGATCGTCGGCGTCTTCCGCGACTTCAAAATGAACGACCCCCGCGAGCCGGCGCACGCGGTTTATCTGCGTCCGCTCACCCAGCAATACTTCGGCTACAAGGAAGCAGACATGATTGCAGGCGAGGTGCAGTCGATGAACATGGGCACCATGATCATCAACTTCGGCGCACCCCCCTCAAACGTCGATTCGTTGATCCGCAATACATTGGCATCCATCGATCCCAATCTCACAGTCCAAGATCTTCGCTCCTTCGAACAGCAGGTGGCCGGCAACTTTGATACTGAGCGGCTGATCTCGCGCCTGACCACGCTCTTCGGAATCATAGCGCTGGCGCTGGCATGCGTGGGCCTCTATGGCGTCATGTCGTACTTCGTTGCCCGGCGCACCAGCGAGATCGGCATTCGCATGGCGCTCGGGGCCACGCGAGGTTCGGTGGTGACTCTGGTGCTGCGCGGGGCCATGTGGCAGATCGTCATCGGCCTGGTCCTAGGCATTCCTGCATCGCTTTATGTCGGTTACCTGATGAAGAGCATTCTCTACGGCGTCGGCAGCTACGATCCGTGGGCGCTCACGCTGTCGCCCATCATGCTGGTTATCTGCGCCACGTTCGCGGGATTCCTTCCCGCCCAACGCGCTTCAACGATTGAACCGATGCAGGCTTTGCGCATCGAATAACGGGCGCAGGAGAAGAAAGGAGATGACAATGCAATCGGTCTTCCAGGATTTGCGCTACGCGGTACGCCAGTTGCGCAAGGCGCCGGGCTTTACGGCGGCGGTCGTGCTCACGCTGGCGCTGGGAATCGGGTCCAGCTCGGCCATCTTCTGCCTGATCGACGGATTGTGGCTGCACCCCATGCGCATTCCGAATCCGGGCCGGATCGTCCGCGTCTTCGGCACGACGCCACAAGAACAGGAGGGTGTGTTCAGCGAAATCGAGTACCAGGCGATGGCACAGCGAGCGACGGCGTTTGAGGGGCGGGGTGCGGGGCTCGCCGCAATCGGCGGCCGCGGCAGCCTGATGCCGCGCCCTGATGGTACATCGCAGCTGCTGTTGAACAATGTGGTCTCGAACAATTTCTTCAGCATCCTCGGTGTTCAACCTTTGCTGGGCCGCGTCTTCACGCCGCAGGACTCAGCGCTGATGCGCACGCATCCCGGAGTCGTGCTTGGATTCGATTGCTGGAAGAAGTATTTCAATGGCGATCCGAATATCGTCGGGAAACAGATTCCGCTGCGAGATGGCGCAACCCGGATTAACGAGGTCGATGTTTGGGGAGTGCTGCCTGCATCGTTCCGTGGAATCGATGCGGCGGGCGGACGCGACCTGTGGATGTCTACCGAGGACTGGGCGGCGCTGGGAAGGGCCGGCGAACTCAAGTCGCGCGAGTTTCGCTGGTTCAACTTGGTCGGACGCCTCGCACCGGGAGCGACGGTGGCGCAGGCCAATAACCAGGTTGCATCGATCGCCGGAGCGCTCGCCGCTTCGGATCCGGCCGACAATCACGACCGCGGCGCGCGGGCCGCTTCGGACTTCAGCTACCGCATGAGCCAGGCAGGAACCACCGGCGAAGTTCTGTTCGCGATTGTCGGCGGCGTACTGTTGCTGGCAATTGTGAATGTTGCTCACCTGCTGCTGGCACGCGCGCTCACGCGCGCTCCTGAAGTGGCGCTGCGTCTTTCTCTCGGTGCGCGGCGCTGGGTGGTCGCCCGGCAGTTGTTGATTGAAAACCTGTTGCTTGCCGTCATCAGCCTCGCAGCGTCACTGGCGTTGGCTTCAATGCTCGCTTTGGCTATGCCGCGCCTGCTCATCGAAGAACCCGTAATGCTCCAATCCTATGGGTCCGGCCTTCACTTCGCACTCGACGGCCGCGTCTTCGCTTTTGCCTCTGGGCTCACGGTTGTGACGGCCTTGCTGCTTGCCTTCGTACCCTTCAGCCAGGTCGCGCGCAGTGAACTTCTGCCCGTGTTGCAGGCACAATCATGCACGCGCACTGCCGGTAGAGCTTCGTTCCTGCGCCGCAGCGCGGTCTGGCTCCAGATCGGCATCTCGTTCGCGTTGCTGGTGTCGACCGGAGCTCTTGTGCGCAGCTACATGAACACGCGGACAAGTGATATAGGCCTTACGCGCAACCAGGTTCTCGTCGCATTCACTCAAGATCCTGATCAACCGATGCGCGACGCCGTGGCCGCAAATTTGCGAACGATGCCGGGCGTGGAGAGCGTTGCGTATGGCATTCGTTCGCCACTGATGCCGTCAGAGGGAGGCATCGCCGCCAAGGTTACGCTGCCCAGCCATCCCGAGATGCATGACCCGGTCGAAGTCAAATACAACTTCGTGAGTCCCGATTTCCTGAAAGTGGTCGGCACCGCGATTTTACGGGGGCGAGGTTTTACCGCTGCAGACGATGCCGGCGGACCTGCCGTGGTGATCATCAGCAAAGCGATGGCCGAGAAATTCTGGCCGGGGCAGAATCCAATCGGACAGGTTGTAAGGCTGCCCGGCTTCAGTCGAGGCGACGACGGCAAGAGCACCGATCTTGAAGCTCACGTGGTCGGCGTTGCAGAAGACGTTGCCATATACCAACTAGGCGAGATTCCCGAACCGTATATGTACCTGCCGTTCCGCTATTCGCAGTTTGGCGAAGTCACGTTTGTCATTGGAATGCGCCAGCGCGCGATGTCGATGGCCCAGGATGCGCGGCAGGTGCTGATTCACGCCAACCCGCTGCTCGACCCAATGATGGTCACCTCGCTTCCGGAATTGATTCGCTACTCGGCGGGCAACTACCAGATGATGGCCGAACTCGTCAGCGCATTGGGCGTGATCGGGCTCGCCCTCACCGTCGTCGGCTTGTATGGATTCCTGGCCTTCCGCGTGACCCAGCGCCGCCGCGAGATCGGCATCCGCATGGCGCTCGGAGCAACCCGCGAAGCCACGGCATGGCTGGTAGTCCACGACACTGCGCGCATGACGGCGATTGGCCTGGGGATGTGAGTTCTGTTGTCAATTGCCGCCGCGCGGGTTGAAACCGCCGCGCTATTCGGAGTTCGCCCTCTCAATGCATATTCAGTCGCCGCCGCGCTCGCGGTCTTGTCGCTGGCGATCATGTTAGCCGCGCTGCTGCCGGCTCGCCGCGCAGCGTCCATTGAACCCATGCAAGCCCTGCGAA
>JASHVU010000528.1 GCA_030044455.1 Acidobacteriaceae bacterium
TGAGACTGCGCACTTAAGAAGGAGGCTGCAAAAACCAGAGCAGCTCCCGAGAAAAGGGCTCGCCGTATCGGCTGAGTCCAAAAGGGGAGAGTCATATCGGAACCTCAAGGATCGATTTGTCTTAAGCCAATATAAACAGGGAAGAAAGCCCCGCCAAACAGTTAGACACCGATTCCGGCTAGAGGTTGCACGGGGGCGGAGAAGACTGGTGGGACGCATTTATTTATTTCCCACGTATCATAAAAGTGTCACTACGTTATGCTGGTGGTACTTTTAGGATGAGGTGACACATGGAGCTTCAAGCGCGGGTGAGCGTCGGCGAAAAGGGCCGCATTGTGATTCCGGCTGAAATTCGTGAGGCGATGGGGATCGCGCCGGGGGATTCGATAGATTTGAAGTTCCAGGATCATGAGTTGAGGATTTCAACGCGGCGCGCTCGGATTCGGCGCGCACAAGAACGCGCGAGGAAATACATTCCCAAAGGAGTTCTGCTGTCGGAGGAATTGAGTGCAGACCGGCGCGAGGCAGCTAAGCACGAATGAGCAACCGGATCGTAAATGTGCTCGATGCATCGGCAGTCATAGCTCTACTTCTTGAGGAGCCGGGAGCCGAGAATCTGACCGATGAGATTCTGGAGAATGCGGTTGCCAGCACGGTGAACCTGGCCGAAGTACAGACCAAACTCGTCCAATGGGGCTACGATCCTGACGAAGCTTGGGTGGATACTCTCGACCAGGTAACGGCGGCTGAGCCATACACGAGCCAACAGGCGAAGATCGCAGGCACACTCGTCCAGATGACACGCCCCCTCGGTCTCTCCCTCGGCGGTCGTTCCTGCCTGGCGCTTGCCATTTTTCTAGGCGCCGAGGTGTACACAACCGAGCAAAGCTGGAGAAACCTCAAGCTCGCTGTCCCGATCCACATAATTCGATAAGCGCGGAAATCAAGCGCAGACGCATGAATGGCCGGAGCAGGCGCTCCGGCCATTCATGGCTCTGCTCAGCCTTGTATATCAAACTGCTCGGGGTGCAGTGTCGGGTCGCTCTTCACCAGGATGTTCTTGCCTACCAGGTCTTCGTAATCGTTGAGCCAGCGCGCGTTGTTGCTCTTCAGTATCTTCACGGTTTCGGGGTTCACGCGCAGCATCACGTCGGCGCCCTCAAAGTGCTTGCGCATCTTGCGCAGCTCAACGTAGATCTCGTTGCAGACCGTGGCCGAGCTCTTCACCATGCCAGTGGCCTGGCAGGTGGGGCAGGGAACGCTCAGCGTGCGTTCGAGTGATTGTTTGACTCGCTTGCGGGTGATGGCCACCAGACCAAAATCGTTGAACTGCAGAACCTTGGTTGGCGCGCGATCGACCTTGAGAGCCTCTTCCAGCGCGGCCAAAACCTTGAAGCGGTTCTTGCGCTCATCCATGTCGATAAAGTCGATGACGATGATGCCGCCCAGGTCGCGCAGGCGAATCTGCCGTACGATCTCAGGCACCGCGTCGAGGTTGGTTTTGACGATGGTGTCTTCAAGGCGCGCGCTCTTGCCCACGTATTTGCCGGTGTTGATGTCGATGGCTACGAGCGCCTCGGTCTGGTTGATCACGATCGATCCGCCGCTCTTGAGCCAGACCTTCGAGCGCAGGGCTTTCGAGATTTCGTCCTGGATGCCGAAGTGCTCAAAGAGCGGTGTCTCCTTGGTGTAAAGCTTGACGCGCCGCACCAGCGAGGGCGAGAAGCGGTTGAGGAAGCGTACGATGCGCTCGTAGTCAGCTTCCGAATCGACCCAGATGTTTGAGAAGTTGTCGCTGACCTGGTCGCGCAGAATGCGCTCGATGAGGCCCAGGTCGTGATAAATGAGGGCCGGCGACTTCGACGACTCCGAGCGCTGCTTGATGTCGCTCCAGAGATTCAGCAGGAAACGCAGATCGGCGCGCAACTCGTCTTCTGAGGCGCCCTCGGCGGCGGTGCGCACGATGAATCCGCCGGACGACTCGCCGCGCTCGTGCAGCAGAATCCGTTTAAGACGATGGCGCTCTTCGTCCGATGCGATTTTACGGCTCACGCCCACGTGTGTCACCGTCGGCATAAAGACCAGGAAGCGCCCAGGAAGCGCGATATGACTGGTGATGCGCGCACCCTTCTTGGCGATCGGCTCCTTGGCGATCTGCACCAGGATCTCCTGGCCGGACTTCAGCAGGTCGCTGATCACCGGCAGATTGGTTGTCTGCATCGAGCGGCGCATTGGGCCGCGGCGGTTGCCTTGCTGGCGTCCGCGGCGTCCGCGATCTCTGGCGAAGCGCTGCGGCTGGCCATGTGAGGGCTGAGCTTCGGCTGAGGCTTCTTCCTCATTCTCTTCTTCGTCGTCCTCGTCTCCGTTCTGGTCTTCGAGGTCCAACTGGATCTTGTGATCGAGGTGCGCTTCCTGCAGCATCTCGCCCAGGTCGCCGGTGCGCAGGTGCGGTGGCAGCGTCTCTTCTTCATAGGTTTCCAGGTCGTGATCCTCCGCCTTGTGGCGCCGGTGATGCGGAACCGCGTCGAACTCCTCGCCCTCGATCACTTCCTCTTCCAC
>JASHVU010000052.1 GCA_030044455.1 Acidobacteriaceae bacterium
ATTTCACCTGTCGATCTTGCCGCTTCAACAAATCCGGCCCAACTATTTGCTGGAGGCGCGAAAGCCGGTGCTGCTGGTTGCAGCCGCAGGTAATACGATTTTGCGGTGCGGCGCACCTTCCTCTCTGAGAAAAGAGCCAATTAAATCGACGAGTGAAATAATCATAACATTCACTCGCCAATTTGAGGCGACATATACTTTTCAATGAAATATATCGATTTCCCTCCTGCTCGACCTGCATTCCCCGCTCTTCAGCCGGTATCAATGCACCGAGGCCTATCAAGTCTTTTCTCTGCGATGTACCGCAGCACCCCTGAGTGTCGTTCGGTCCCCGGCTTTTTCATCGCGCCATCTCCAAAAGACAGCATAGGTGATCAAACAAGCGACCCAAGCGCCAGGCGCAAGTCCGAGGCTCTCGAACAAGTACTCTTATTACGGAGAATGGGTTTTCTCATTTCGTTTTTGAAATAAATTGAGGTCGATTTCGACATAATCGGCCCGGCCAGGCTGATTCTCTGCTCGGACGGCGGTTGAAAACTCGCAAATGTAGGCGCTCAGCACATTCCGATCCGGCGCCGGTCCAGGCATACAATTTCCGGCAAACGATTTGTTTTCTTCATCATCGCTGAATAAACGTACAATTAAGCGAGTGATTTAAATCACATACAGAACCTATTAGTTGTGAATATAAAATATATATTGACAGTTACACCCATAAAGGCATACTGTTATTTTCAATTTGAATTGACATGACGTTTTCAAATCAATCTATCAGGGGAGGGTCGTGGGGCATGACGCTGAACCACAGAATCTCAGGCGGATTCACCGCCTTCAAGCAATGGACATCTTCGTTTATTTCCGCAGCGAATAAAACTCGATTGGGGATTTTAGTGATACTAGGGCTGGCAAGCTGCTCCCTATTCGCCGCAACCACCGGCAGCATTTCCGGAACCGTAACTGACGCGCAGGGCGCTGTAATCACAGGCGCAAAAGTCCAGCTGCGCGACACCCTTACCGGAGTCATTCAAACCATCGCGACTGACTCGGCGGGTTTTTATAACTTTCCGACGTTGCCCCTGGGACACTACGACGTCACCTTCGAAAAGGATGGATTTGAAAAGTTCGTCCAGACTGACGTCGTCATCGATGTGGACACGCAAAGACGCGTCGATGCGGCTCTCAAGCCCGGCAGCGTGCAAGAGCAGGTCACTGTCACATCGACTGAAGCTCAAGTCGACACCGAGACTCCCCAGATGGGCGAGGTAATTGACAGCAAGCAAATTGCAGACATACCCCTCGACGGCCGCGCCTACACCGACCTGCTGGTATTGCAGCCCGGCGTTGTGCCCATCCAGACCCAGATGTACAGCACCATCACGCCCTCCAACACCGATAACGACGGCCTGGGATCGATGAGCGGAGCCCAGGATGTCCACAGCGGCTTCGTTGTCAACGGCGCCAATGTCGTAGATGGAGCCGGCGAAGGCACCTTCCTCATTCCCAATCTCGACTCCATCGCAGAATTCCGCATCGTCACCAACAACGCCGGCGCCGAGTATGGCGGCTATGCCGGCGGCCTCGTCAATGTCGTCACTAAGTCCGGCACCAACAACTTCCACGGCGACGCTTTCGAGTACTTCCGCAATGGCGACTTGAACGCTTCTCAATTGTTCGGTGGCGGGCGTCCCAGCCTCGTTCAGAACATCTTCGGCGGCACCGTCGGCGGTCCCGTCATCCACAACAAAGTGTTCTTCTTCGCCGATTACCAGGGCAGGCGGAGCAGGAATGGCAGCCCCTTTATCGCCGATGTTCCATCCGACGCCGACAGGACCGGCGACTTGAGCGACGAAACCGGCAATTTCACTAACAATCCCAGTTACGTTCAGACCCCGTTCCTGGCCACCCTGTTAAGCAATCGCATGGGTGCCACCGTGCAACAAGGCGAGCCCTACTTCTTTGCAGGATGCACCAGCAATGACCCCAATACGGGTTGCGTTTTTCCAGGCAACACCACCTCTGTCGGCCCAATCATTCCCCAAAGTGCATGGGATCCTGTGGCCGTGAAGCTGCTCCAATTCTTACCCAAAGCGGATACCACGGATCCTACTACCGGCAAAGCCGCTTTCCAGGTAACCAACGACAATACTTACCTCTACGACGATAAGGGCGCAATCCGAATCGACGCCAACACCCGCTTCGGCAATCTGTCCGGCTACTATCACCTCAACCCCTGGGACAACCCCTCTCCACCCACCTTCGGTAATGCGGCACCTGGCTTTCCGCTCGACACCAATGGCAAGGCCCAACTATGGGTGGTCAGCCTTACCACGCCGCTCGGCTCTACTGCTGTGAACACCTTCACTTCCGCCTATACCCGCAATAAGAACATCTATGGCGCCACCAGCGGCGTTGGCGCCGGCACCACCCTGGCATCTCTTGGCTTTGCATCGCCGGCCAACGGCGGCCCGTATGAGGAAGCTTCCGGCCAGTTTCAAAATTGGCCGGCTTTCAGCGGCGCCTTCGGACAGAACCTCGGGCCGTCTGAGTCCCTCATCACCCAGTACAACAACATTTATATGGGGCAGGAAGATTTCTCCAAGGTCATTAATACTCACACGCTGAAAGTCGGCGCAGAGTATTCCTGGCAGCAGGTTGACCTTGCCCACGCCAACAACGGCAGCAACGGCGACTTCTCTTTCGGCAACAATACCACCGGCTTCTCCTGGGGCGACACCATGATCGGTACTCCGAGCTACTTCGCTCAGGGCTCGCCCTCCCAGGAAAACCTCCGTACCTTCTACGCGGGAATCTATGCCGAAGACAGCTGGCGCGCCACCCACAATCTCACCGTTAACTACGGCGTACGCTGGGAAGTCAATCCGTGGTGGCGCGAAGAGCACAATATGAATGCGATGGCACTGTTGGGAGTGCAATCGACCGTGTTCCCTGGCGCTCCGCAGGGATTCGTTTTCCCCGGAGATGCAGGCGTACCAACCCACATGGCGAACATCAACTGGGACGACTTCGGCCCGCGCGTAGGCGTCTCCTACTCGCCTGACTTCAGAAATTCAGCCCTCCACACCATCTTCGGTGATTATGGCAAGAGCAGCTTCCGCGTCGGGTACGGGCTCTACTACACCAATATTGAGGGCTACAACACCTTCAATTTCGCCTCGCCTCCGTACCACTACTTCGATCAAATCACTTCGGGCGACCTGCTCAGCCAACCCTTCATCGGTCAGGACGGCAGCACCATTACCAACCCGTTCCCGTTGACTGCGTTCTCAAATCCGAAGGCGGTTAACTGGTCTGCATTCTTGCCCATTTCGACAGTGAGAAATCCGATCGTCCACGAGGCAAGCCCGTATGAAGAGCACATTGACTTTTCGGTGGAAAGAGAACTCACCGGCAAGACCCTCCTTACCGCCTCCTATGTCGGCACCTTCGGCCATCACCTTACCGTTGTGGCCAACGGCAACGCCGGCGATCCTGCTCTGTGCCTGAGCCTGAGCCAGTCCAGCGAGGTGATGCCGGGCACCAATACCTGCGGGCCGGGCGGCGAAAACAAGACCTACTATCCCATTGCTGGCGGCCAGGTCAACGGCACCCGCGGGCCCTTCGGAGACAATTTCCAGAGCGTCGGTGAGTTGCTCGATGTCGGCAACTCCAGCTACAACGCGTTGTTTGCCACTCTGCGGCATACAACGGAACGGCTCACCGTCCTCGTTTCCTATACCTTGAGCAAGGCGCTCGACAATGGTTCAGGACGAGGCGACTTGATCTGGGCAAACGACCCCAATCACTTCCGCGGCTTGTCCATCTACGACGTGCGCAACAACTTCGCTCCCTCGTATGCCTATGAATTGCC
>JASHVU010000529.1 GCA_030044455.1 Acidobacteriaceae bacterium
TACGCCCTCGACAACCTGCGCGTCAACCGTCATGCCTCCGAGAGGACGCATGCCATGGTGGTGTAAACCGGCGCGCCATAGCACAAACCCAGGTTACCCCATCCTTTTCGCGGCCCCATTGCGACAAGGATGGGAGGCCACGAACCACAATCAACCCATCCATCTTGATCCAGCACAATCCTGGACAATCCTGGGTACTGCATCCCCGGGGCCCTATCGCAATTCCTGAGTCACTGTATCCGGATGCCGCGACACTCAAGTCGACGCGACCCCACGGAGCGGCGACCTTACGCGGAATCCAACCGGCCACAGCAATTCAGGAATTGCCGCAAAGACTGGTCTCTGTTTGTGCGGTGGCCCGCGAAGAGACTTCGCCAAACTCTTGCGCCCCGATCGGGGCGACGTGAACCCGCAAAAAGGCGCACCGACCAGCCCGATGAACGGACTGCTTGAATTGGAGCCTGTTTCCAGGATCCCCCGGGGAATCCCAAGGACCCAAATTCAACCAGCAGCCTGAACGGTCATCACTCCATGACCGGCGAAATGTAAACGCAAGCCGACATTTCGGGGATCTATCGAACTAAATGTGCGTATTTGCGATAATGCCTCAATTGAGCTCCAGCCTAATCAATCCAGGCGCTATCCTATCTCAGCTCCCGCCAATTTAGGGCGCTGTCTGGTTCGCCGCTGTTGACTTCTCATATTGGGCTTGATGGATTGCGGCAAGAATCTCACGGATTGTCATCCGCTTCCACCTTTGTTGCACTCGCTCCGGTGCCGCTCTGCCAACGCTCGTTGCTGGCACGGCGCTTGACACAAACGTCGTGTCCTGCAGCAAGTACAACATCCCATTTCCGTTCACGTATGCGTCAGCGGAGCCGCCTGCCGTGAGCACCGCCAGGCCAGAGTTACCCCACCTTACGAGCTCAATGGGAGTGCCCGACGCATTGTTAAACGTGATCGATGAAACCGGAGTGAAGGCCTTCTGGTCGAATGATTCGATTGTGTAGTTGTTCGTATTGGCTTGCGCGGCAGTTTGTCCCAGGATAAAGACGCGATTCAGCGAAGAGTCCGGCGCCACTAATCCCGATGCCCCATAGTTTCCCACAATGGCGCCCGTAGTCGGATCGGCCGCGCTGCCGCCGTCGCTGTAAATCAGGTTCGTTCCGTAATCCGAGTGGATGTAACCTCCTGCTAAATCGAACACCGAACTTCCCTGGCCGAGATAGGACACACCCGACGAGTCCACTTGCAGCTGGATGAGAGGCCCATAAAACCCGTTGTCCCAGGTAGAGGGGGCGGAGGTTAGCAACTGGTCCGACGCACTCCACGCCAGCGTGTCGTAGATTGCCGGAACTGTTTGGTCCGCCGTCCAGCCAGGCAGGGAGTTCGGCAGCAGAATGCCGTCGTCGTAAATTGCTACGCCGCCTAAAGACTCCGGCTCCCACCCTGGCATGATCAGCGTTGCAGCTACCGTATGCGGGTCCTGGGGCGCCGCTTTCAGGTCGCCGGGAATCCAAGTTTCCCCGTTTGCGCCGCGCAGGGGAGCGGTTACCGTTGTGTTCAGGCCTGGCAAAGCAAGCTGCGTCAGATTTGTGGCGGTGTTGTAAGCCACATATAGATACTCGCCATTGGCAGAGTCGCTCAGGAAGGCTGGATCGGACTCGACGCCCTGAGATTTGACGACAGTTCCTGTGACCGGATTCATGGCCACTACGGAATTCGGATGAGCGCCATCGTAATCGGCGGCCGCCACGTAGAGCAGTTGGCTGTTCGCATCCCACGCCATGGCCAGACCGCACAAATTTACCGGGTTCACGTCTGTGGTGCCCGAATTTGGCAGTACGGTAAAAGTCAGCGCGTTCGAGGAGAATAGGTTTGATGCCTGATCGTAAACGCTGATCTCAAGAGGCTCGGTTGATGAAACGCTCGCCAGTGGAATCGTGACTTCCAACTGGGTGGAACTGATATAAGTCGTCGGCAAGAAACGGAATTGGAGAAAGCTGCAACTCCAGCAGGCAGTGCTGTCAGGCGAAAATCCATTGCCGGTGATTGTCACCTGAGCCTCGCCGCTGGTTGTTGTTGCCGTGTCAGGTGTCATCGTACTTAACCATGCGTACGAATTGTTAGGGGTTCCGCTAGTTGCGTCCGGAGTTGCGCTCGGATTCACAGCCGCCCCATCGATCAAATAGACTCCGCCGTTCCCGTCATAGGTGCGTGCTTGCGTCAGCACCGCCAATCCCGCGTTGCCCCAGCGAACCAGCTGCAAGGGAGCGCCGCTAACAGCCGATTGCGATCCGACTCCGAAATATACCGAGTTCACCAATGCATACGAGTTAAGATCGAAAACACACAGCTCGAAGAGGGTCGGATAACCGATGGTTGTCACGCAGTAATAGCGGTTGAGTCCGGAGTCTGCCGTACATGCCTCGGCTCCAGTCTCGGGCAGATCGAAGGCACCGTCCAGGCTCAGTTGTACTGGGTCGTACGCACCGCCATAGGAATACAGCACTCCGTTCGTGCGATCGTACTGCGTGATGGTGGGTTGGATGAACAGGCCGCCACCATAATTGGCAAGCGAAGCGCCCAAAGAGTTGACAGTGATGTCTGCGATTCCGCCGGCGTCTATCGTCGTATATTGGTTGCCGTATATCGCGGTGTCGTCCGCACCCCACTGCATCCAGTCGATCATCGGCCCGCCTGCTGCTCCCCATCCCGGCACATTGTTGGACCGTGCGGTCTCGTCGTCGTAGACATAGACTCCGTCACCGGCTGGCGACCATCCCCAATGTCCGGCGATCACCGCCAGCGTATGCGCGCTGACTGGCGCAGCTTGCAGCGCCACCGCCTGCTGCGGTCTGTTTCCCGTATCCAGCGGAAGCGGGAACGAGATGTCAGTGCTGAACCCGGGAAGCAGGAAGCGCTGCACGCTGTTGCTTCCATCCAACCCCACCCACAGATAACCATTGTCCGACGAAATCGACATCAAATCGGGGTTGTTTCCCGCTGGCACAAATGAGGTTGCAGTGCCAGCAACAGGGTCGATCACCGCAACGGTGTTTGGGTTTGCTGGGTCAGCAGAATTGACGGAGACGTAGAGCTTGGTGTGCGCCGCATCCCACACAATGTTATTGGGAACTGATATTCCCGAAACCGCTCGCACCCAAGTGCTTCCGCTAGGGGCTTGGGCGATGGTGAAGCTAAGAGCATTGGACGTTCCCCCGTTCGACCCAGGGCCGCTCGGATTCGAGAGCGTGACCTTCGCCGTACCCGCCGCCGCAAAGTCAGAGGCCGGAACTGTCGCACTGAGCGCAGCCGCGCTGCTGCATGAGGTCGCGATCAGATTTGTGTCCACACAAGAGGTAACCAGCGCCGTACCATTCCACTCAATGGTCGGGCTCTCAGAAAAATTGGAACCGTATGCCAAAAGGGAGAGTTGGGAAGCGCCAACCACGGCGGCTGACGGAGCAATCCCCGATAAAGTCGGCGCATCCGGCTGCGTGCCTCCGCCGCCTGTGCCGTTGTTTCCCGTGCCACCGCAACCGGTGAAAGAAAGTATTCCAGCTACCAGGATGAATAGGACGAATGTACGAGTCATAACTCTCCCTGCCCACTCCGCCGAACG
>JASHVU010000530.1 GCA_030044455.1 Acidobacteriaceae bacterium
AATGCGATAGGCCGCCAATGAGCGCGGAAGAAAATCCGGTGATGATGACTTGTATGTGGATACACACTAATCGAGCCGCATCCCTGCGGCCTGACAGTATGGGAAGTGTACCTCAAGCAATGAAAGCGATGCGAGAAATTGCGCCAGGCGCGCTGCAGGCTGGGTGAGGAAGCGTCAGATGCCCGTAATACAATGACGGAACAAGAAGGCCGATTGCGGTAAGCGGCGGCTTTGTAATGGAGGGGTCGATGCGCATTCTTGCCTTGTTTTTCGGCGTTGCCTGTTTGTGCATTGTTCTGTTTGACGCCTTCGAGACGATCATTCTGCCGCGGCGCGCCACCGGGCGTTTCCGGCTGACGCGCATTTTCTACATCGCCACGTGGAAGCCGTGGGCCTTTTTTGCGCAGCGAATCCGGAATCCGCGCAAACGGGAGACGGCTCTCAGCGTTTATGGACCGTTGTCGCTGATTGTGCTGTTGGTGGTGTGGGCGGCGGCATTGGTAACGGGATTCGGGCTGATTTACTTTGGGCTGGGGAGTCCTTTTAACGACACTGCCGGACATGGCGGGCTGATCTCGGACTTTTATGTAAGCGGCACCACGATCTTCACGCTGGGGCTGGGCGATGTGATTCCCCACGGGCCCTGGGCGCGTGGGCTGATCATTCTTGAATCGGGCACGGGGTTGGGTTTTCTGGCCGTGGTCATGGGCTACTTCCCGGTGCTCTACAGTGCATTCTCGCGGCGCGAAGTCAGTATTTCCCTTCTCGACGCGCGCGCCGGGTCGCCGCCGACGGCTGCCGAGCTGTTGCGCCGCCATTCGCACCAGGGTGCGGAACAGGCGCTGATTTTGCTGCTCACCGAGTGGGAGCGGTGGTCCGCGGAGTTGCTCGAAAGCCACATTTCGTATCCGCTGCTTTGCTATTTCCGCTCCCAGCACGCGAACCAGAGCTGGCTCAGCGCGCTGACCGCAATACTCGACGCCTCGGCGCTCCTGATCTCAGGTGTGACCGCACACGAGGCGCGGCAGGCGCAGTTGACCTTCGCCATGGCGCGTCACGCGGTGGTGGACCTGGCGCAGATTTTCTCGCTGCAGCCGGAGAAAGACAGCGTGGATCGTTTACCGGCTGACCGCTATGAGAAGTTGCGCGACATGCTGTGCGAGGCCGGCGTGAGCGTTTGCCGGGATCAATTGTCGAGTGGACGGCTGCGCGTGATGCGAGCCTTGTACGAGGGCTACGCTGAGGCATTGAGCCGGCATTTGCTCATGCCCCTGCCGCCGTGGATTGCCGAAGAGCGATATAAGGATAACTGGCAGACCGTGGCAAAGCTGCGCAAACAGACTGAAGAAGCGAATGAGGGTAAGCTGCCGGATGCCGCGGCCGATGAACTGGCCCAGAAAATTGCCGCGCTGGCCGAGCACCGCCACGACTTCTGATCGTCTGCGTCCCCAGTAGCGCCGGTCTCCAGTCCGGTTGTCGTGCGGGTCGCCCGACCCGCAATTGCAACTCTGCATGCCAGAAGCCGGGGCCGCCTTCTGGCAACAATTGTCACCCCGCCAACCCCTTCTTCACCAGCTCGCTCACCAGCTTTCCATCGGCGCGCACGCCCGTGGCTTGCAGCCTGGCCTGGACCGCCTTCATCGACGGCCCCATGTCTTTCATCCCGGGCTTGTGCCCAAGAGTCGATTCGAGCTCAACCAGGGTTGCGGCCACCAGTGCAGCCACTCCCGCTTCGTCGAGGGCCTTGGGCAGAAACTCCTCGATGATGACGATCTCGGCGGCCTCTTTGGCGGCCAGTTCAGGCCGGTCGCCCTTGGTGAACTGCTCAATGGAGTCGCGCCGCTGCTTGATCATCGAGGTCAGTGTCTGCTGCTCCTCGGCGGCCGTGAGCGAGGCATTCTTTTCCACAGCCTTGTTCATCAGCGCCGCCTTGATCAGGCGCAAAGTGCCGGTGCGCTCGGCGTTGTGGGCCTTCATTGCCTCCACCGTCAGTTTCGTAATCTGCGCTGCCAATGCGCCTGGATCGATCATTGATTAGCTCCTGGCCTCTAGCTTCCAGCCTCTAGTCAAAAACTCTCAGGCCAATGATCGGTTGAACGAACTTGGCCAAAGGAGAATTGTACCCACTTGAGGGCTGGCGCCGGTAATCGATCAATGCTGCCGCATATTCCGGAATATGCTTCCGCCCTGTAACTCAGCCACTGCCCTATGCATCCTGCAACTCTTTTCGAACTCGAGTTCGCAACGCGCCAACCACCAAAACTCCCAGCCAGAATACGTCGATCGCCGTTATCACTGCGCTTTCAACTGCAAATTTTTCTATGTCGACGTGCGACGTCGCTTCAAACTCCAGAACCTGGAAACCTCGCAAAGCCGCTGCGGCTAAAGCGACGACGCACACAACCAGGAACACGGCGCGCTGGTTCTTTCCCGAATTGAGTGCTGTTTCCGGTTCAGTCGGAGCAGTCGTCCGGAACCAATGCCAGAGCCACAGCAAGATCACAAGAGCGCCAAAAACCGTGCTGGCCTGTTGGATGACCCGGACATATTGCATTTGTCCGTAAACAGGCAATTGAACCGACCGGTGCAAGAATCGCCAATGATGGTAAGGCCAGAAGCGCGGATGCGTGAACGAATCCCACAGGATATGAGTCGCCACTCCAATGAGGATTGACAGCAAAACCATTGCCAACTGCGCCAAACTCTTAACTTCGAGCGAAGTTGATCCAAGTTGGATCCGTCGCTGCACGCTTTCAGGCAGCCACCGATAAAGCGGCTCTTTTGCAAACGCGTGAAACAGCCATAGCGCAACGAATGCCAGCGGCAAATCGATGACAAAAACCCCCGGCAAGGTGTGACCAAATCCTCCCCGGGGCGAAAACCGAAGGAAGTATTCGAAATCGGGCACCATGCAGCCAATCACCAACGCTGACATATCAAGAGCTGTGCGCCGAAATGGGATTGCGGCAGCAACGTGCGAAAGCGTGAATGGCATCATGACCATTATCGAATATCGAGTCAGAAGGCCAGACAGCCGGGCACGGTTGGTGGGACGAATACCCTTCGTGGCGCCGTTGACAAGTTCGAGGGGTCGAAATTGCTGTCC
>JASHVU010000531.1 GCA_030044455.1 Acidobacteriaceae bacterium
CTCAGCGCGGATAACGGCCGGATGTTTTGGATTCCTGCAGGATTTGGTCATGCCTTTTTGGTGCTGAGTGACTTTGCGGGCTTTGCCTACAAAGTGACGGACTATTATTCCCCTGGGGGAGAGAGGACGATTGTGTGGAACGATCCTGACCTGGCCATCCCGTGGCCGGTTTCGAGCGAAGAGGCGATTGTGTCGGAAAAAGATGCGGCGGGAGTGTGCTTCAAAGATGCAGAAGTATTCGCGTAGAAGCGGAGTCGGGTGGCTGGCACGCCGACCGGCGAGCGGGCCTCGTGGCCAAAGGGCGAAGCTGGATGGATGAAAAGGCGTTATTGCGGCGGTTCAATCTGAGGTGTCTCCTGGTTGCTGGAATGTTGATAGGGGGCATGCCATTCATCATGACTCCTGTTGTTCTGCGCGGCATGAGTGAAGCCTATCCCAATCTTTATGCTGCGATCTTCAACGGGCTTTCGGTTTTGCCGGCTTCTGCTCTGGCATTCTGGCATCGCCGCATTGCCTGCATCTGGCTCAGCTTGAACGCGGTCATTCTGGTTGCGGCGTGGGCGGAGTTGGCACACAATGGCCGGCAATTCCACGTGGGCGGGTTGCTCACCATGTGCGGCTCCATCGGGGTTGCTCTGTGCCTGGATTATATGGAGTTGCGGCGCTGGCCGGGCGCGCTTGGAGACTGATAAAAGTCGCCTCGCGGACCCCGCCGCAGCAAGTCAAATCTACCCTTGCCAGTGGTATACTCACAGATCGGGTGTAATCGATACACCGCCATTTTCACTTCTTTGAGGTAGTTATGTCCGGCCACTCAAAATGGGCCACCATCAAGCACAAAAAGGGCGCGCTCGATGCCAAGCGCGGCAAGATTTTCACCCGTCTGCTCAAGGAAATTGCCGTCGCTGCAAAGGGCGGGGGCAACCCTGACTCGAACGCCCGGCTCCGCACCGCCGTAGCCGCCGCCAAGGCCGAGAACATGCCTGCCGATAACATCAAACGCGCCATCCAGCGCGGCACCGGCGAGTTGGAAGGCGTCAGCTATGAAGAGATTTCCTTCGAGGGATACGGACCGGGCGGGGTGGCGATCATTGTGGACGTACTCACCGATAACCGCAACCGGGCGGTAAGCGAGATTCGTCATGGCTTTGCCAAGAACGGCGGGAATCTGGGTGAGACCGGCTCTGTAAAATTCATGTTCCATAAAAAGGGGCTCATCGCGGTCGAGAAGCCGGCGGCCACAGAAGAACAATTGATGGATATTGTGCTGGAACACGGCGGCGAAGACCTGAACGACGAAGGCGACACCTGGGAGATCATTACCGACCCAGGCTCGCATGAAGCGGTGGCCAACGCGATCAAGGCCGCCGGCATTCCGACCGTTGCCAGCGAGATTACCATGCTGGCCTCCACCTATACGAAGCTCGATGGCAACCATGCGGCCCAGATGATCCGGCTGCTTGAGGCGCTGGAAGAGCTGGACGACGTGCAGAATGTCTATTCAAACTTCGACATGGACGCCGAACAGGTGGAGCACGCGGCAGGCTAGATTGACTCGGCGATAAACGGAAAGAGGCCGCCCGGTTGTGGCGGTCTTTTTTTGGCTGAGGGCGGAAGTCAAGGAAAAGCGAGTAAGGGACTGAGGGACTAAGGCGCTGAGGGGTTAAGTTGAGGGATAAGATTTTGAGGCGGACATTGAGGATTTTTTCTTTATTGCTATTGGCTGGAACACTGAATGCTGTGGCGCAGACTGGCGGTGGAGGGGCGAGCCACACGCCCACGTATGGAGATCCGGCGGACAATCCCGTGGCCCAGATTAAGCACGATCAGAGCTGGCAATTCGAGCCCTTTGTAAATTATGGCAACGGTTTTGGTAACCGCGATCAGTACAAGTTCTTCTGGGCGGGAGTCGAAGTAGGAAAAACCCTCACCCCGGTCGTCGGTAAGGGCTGGTGGAGCGGCCAATTCCAGTATGCAGGGAACGTGATGCCATTGTGGCAGGCATACACCCCGGCGCCGCATGATCAGCAATACACCTGCATTGAGAACGGAGTTGCCGAGCCTTGCGAGCTACCGTTCGGCGGCGGCACGTTTCGCGGCGTCAGCATTACGCCGGTGATTTTTCGCTGGGAATTCAATACCCATGCCCGCAAGGTGCAGCCCTGGTTCCAGGCGGCGGGCGGCCTCATTTATACCACGCACAAGTTTCCACCCAACATTCTCAGCAATGCGAGTCTTGGGATCGACGGCGGCACATGTGTTTGGAATTTTTCTCCCCAGGGGGGCGGAGGATTGCATTTCTTCCTTCGCGACAAACGGTCGATTGATTTGGGGATTAACGGTGTGCATATTTCGTCGGCATCGCTGGGCGACCGTAATCCCGGCGTGAATGCCAGCGTCCAGATACAGGTGGGTTATTCGTTCTGGAAATAGTTCGACGCTGGACGAAGATCGTCCCAAGCGTCATGCTTGGGCAGGGTCGAGGGAAAGATGAACGGTCCGATCGTCGAGTGCGTGCCCAATTTCTCAGAGGGCACTGACGCAGCGCGCGTGGAAGCAATTCTTTGCGCGATGCGCGGCGAGGGCGTGTATCTGCTCGACTTGTCGATGGATGCCGACCACAATCGTTCGGTTGTGACCATTGCCGGAGCGCCGGCCGCGGTGGTCGAATCCGCCATTCGCGGGGTAGGCAAGGCAGTAGAACTGATTGACCTGACGCGGCAACAAGGGGCGCACCCGCGCATCGGAGCTGCCGACGTGATTCCGTTTGCACCGGTCGCGGGAATGCGGTTGGAGCAATGTGCGCTGTTGGCACGGCAGGCGGGCCTGGAGATATGGCGGCGGTTCGGGGTCCCGGTGTTTTTCTACGAAGCGGCGGCTGCCCGGCCCGACAGGGCCAACCTTGAAGACGTGCGCAAAGGGCAGTTTGAAGGGTTGCGGGAAGCGGTAAGCAAGGACCCCTCGCGCCGGCCCGATCTGGGCGGGCCGGTTCTGCATCCGACGGCCGGCGCCTGTGCCGTGGGGGCGCGGAAGTTTCTGGTTACCTACAACGTGAGCTTTGACTCGACCGATGTGGCTCTGGTGCGGGCCATGGCCAGGGAGATTCGGGATTCTTTGGGCGGAGTCAAGGCGGTGCGGGCCATCGGCGTGCTTGCCCACGGGCGGGTGCAACTGTCGATGAACATCCCTGACTTTGAGGCCACGCCGATCTCGCAGGTTCACCGCAAGGTAGCGGGCCTGGCGGCCAAGCACAAGGCCCGGGTTGCAGAGAGCGAGATTGTAGGCCTGCTGCCCGAGGCAGCCTATGAGCGGGAAAGCGAGTGGATACGTCAATTAAGCAGGTTCGATCCGGAGACAAAAATCCTGGAACGACGCCTCGCATCTCCACTTCGCTGGCCGGAAGGGCTATAACAAGAACCTGTAGGCCCGGCAGCGCGAGTTCGGGTAAGGAAGACGAGTAAAATGGTAAGGGCGAGTTTGCCGGCGTTGGCTTGAGTGTCCGGCGCATGGTTCTAAAGCAGCCGCTACAGAATACGGGCGATGGCTGGCTTTGCGGAGGATGGAATTGTCGAAAGTAGCGTTGAAGTTTTCAATGGCGCTGGTGCTGGCCTCAGGGGCCGCGTGCGCACCGGCTGCGCAGCTCTCCACCGACGCCCGCGGGGCGATTCCCCACGATGTGCAGCAACTGGTGGTGATCGATTACCGGGCCATGCAGAACTCGACAGCAGCGATGGATCTGCGCAATCGCGTGATGCCGCCGGAGCTGAAGCAGTTTGACGAGGCGCTTCAGAAGTCGGGACTGAACGACAATCACGATGTGGACGAGTTGGCGTTTGCGCTCTTCCGTACCAAGTCTGACACCGATCTGCTCGACACGGTTGGAATTGCGCAGGGGCAATTTGATGTGCAAGGCATTGTAGCCGGCTTTAAGAAGAACAAGGTCAAAGCGACTCTTGTGCGCACCAACAGCATCTATCCCATGACCAAGGCGGGGATGGTGCTTTGCTTCGTCGACCCTTCCACCATGGTTTTCGGCGAGAAAGAAGCCGTGGAAAAGGCTCTGGATGCGCGCGACGGGCTGTCGCCGAGCATGTTGAGCAATAGCAACATGATGAGCGCAATGCAGAGCGTTGACTCGAATCCGCTGTGGAGCATCCTGGACGAGAAGGGCACCCAGACGATGATGATGCAGCTGCTTGGTTCAGCGGGTTCGACGGGAAGCGGAACCGATTTTGAGACCGTGCGTAAAAAGCTGGAGACATCCTGGTACTCGATGGATTTTCAACACGGGGTCAAGTTCGACCTGACCATCTCGACCAACGATGCCTTCACTGCCTCGACATTGTCGTCGCTGATGACAGCGGCCGTCATGGTGCGCAAGATGAGCAGCACCGACACCGAAAAACAGGCATTGAACGCGACGTCGATTTCAGCCAGCGCGGGTCAACTGACGATCGACTATACAAGCACCGATAACCAGTTCAGCAGCCTGCTGCAGTCGCCGTTATTCGGGAACATGGTGCGATGAGGCTGCGGGGTGGGCGCGCGGCCGTTACTCATGCGATAGAGACCGCGCGATTGGATCAGTTCCTTAAATTGAAAGACGGCACCCAATGAACCTTCCCATCGGGAAGGAGAATGATGAGGTATTGTCCCTCGTCGCCTTGAGCCAGTTTTGTGCCTTGAAGCTGGAACTGCTTGCCGGTTGAGCCGGTGTATTGCACTTTGATGAAGCCGGAGCCCTGGACTTTAAATTTGTAAGTGTAGACCTGACCGGGATTGAGCGAATCGATGCCAAAGCTTGCGCTGGGGTAGTCGATTTCGACTTCGTGTATGACTGCGCCGGTGCGGTTGTCAATCATGCAGTCGACGAGGTGAGAATGGCAACCTGAGATGGCCAGGCTCGATGCAAGAACCAGGACCGGAAGGAATACACGAAACTTCGTATCTCTCATTTTGATTTGCCCTTCAGAGTCGATTTTTCTGGTTTTTTGATTCGGATCAACCATCACCATCCTGTTGCGCATCTTCGGGCCCTCTGGATTTCAGCTGCGATTCGACATGCTGCAGGCGCCTGAACAGTTCCGGCAATCTTTCGAAGATCGCTACGGCACGGAGCCAGGTACGATTGTCGAAGCCGGGGGAGCCGGAGATGGTTTTACCCGGAGGCACATCGTGCGACACGGCGGATTGCGCGGTAAGAACGACTCCGTCACCCACGGTGCAATGGCCGGCAATGCCCACCTGCCCGGCAAGAATCACGTTGTTGCCGATGACCGACGATCCGGCCAGACCGGTTTGCGCGCAGAGCAGCGTATCGTTTCCGATACGCGATCCGTGGCCCACCTGGACCAGGTTATCGATTTTGGTTCCGTCGCCGATTTCGGTCGAGCCGACCGTGGCGCGGTCGATGGTGGCGTTCGCCTGCACGTCGACGCGGCTGCCGATGCGTACCGGGCCGGATTGAGGAATTTTCTCCCACTGGCCTTGGTTGTTTTTGGCGAAGCCGAAGCCGTCGGCGCCTACGATTGCCCCGTTTTCAAGTGTGACATGATCGCCGAGAACACAGTTTTCGCGCACCACCGCGTGAGCATGGGCAAAAAAGTGGTGGCCGGTTTCGACGCCGGGATAGAGCACAACGTGGGGCAGAATGGTGGCGTTGGGCCCGAGTTTCACGCCGGGTCCGATCACGGCATAAGCGCCGATGTGCGCGTCGGGGCCTATCTCGGCGGTGGGATGAACTACTGCCGTGGGGTGAATTCCCGGAGGATAAGCAGGCGGCGCGTAAAAGATCGCGAGGGCGCGCGAGAAAGCAAAGTAGGGATTTTCGATGCGGAGGGTAGCCGCGGGGATCTCCTGAAAGTCGGGCTCAACAATGACCGCGCCGGCGCGTGTGGTGCGGGCAAAGGCCGTGTACCTGGGATTGGCGACGAAGGTGATGTCGCCTGCTTCGGCATCTTCAAGTCCTTTGACGCCTGTTACTTCCAGTTCCGCGTTGCCGCGGAGTTCTGCACCCAATCGGCTTGCTATCTCGCCTAACTTCATCATGCAAATTGTAACGGATGCGATCGGAGGTCACTATTGAGCCGGTTGTTCACTGGGCGTCGCTGTGGCTGCACCTGCGGGGGTTGCAGGTTCGGGAGCTGGAGCCTGGAGAGTCAGCGCGCCTGATTGCGCGGCGCGGAGCACAGTGTTTGGAACAATGCCCAGCATGAGCGTGGCCGCGGCAGTGAAGGCCAGGGCAGCAAGTGCAGTGACGCCTACGCGGGAACGCGGCTGAACAAGGGCGTCGGAATCGGGACGGTGCGCGGCGGCCAGGGCGGGACGCAGGTAATACGCCGCCGCTAAGCCCGAATTGAGCAATCCGATGATGGCGAGTGCAATGGCTCCGCCGCTCACCGCGGCGGTGAACGAGTAGAACTTGCCGAAGAACCCGCCGGTGAAGGGAATGCCGATGAGCGATACGAGGAAGAAGATGAGCATGCTGCCAAGGAACGGCGAGCGGTAGAGCAATCCGCGATAGTCTTCGATGAGCGTCAGGTGCTCGTCGTAACCGCTCACCAGTGTGATGACAGCGAAGATGCCCACGTTCATGGCTGCGTAGGCGGCGATGTAGAAGGCCGCGGCAGGAATGCCGATCTCGGGCGCGCCGGCGAAGGCAGCCAGCAGATAGCCAGCGTGGGCAATGGAGGAGTAGGCCATCATGCGCTTCACGTTTTGCTGGCGCAGCGCGGCCAGGTTGCCCACAGTCATTGACAGCACGGCGACCGCCCAGAGCAATGGGGACCACAACGAGCGAAGCGTGGGGAAGGCCTCGTAAACCACGCGAATAAGCAACGCAAAGGCCGCGGCCTTGGGCGCGGTGGAGAGCAGCGCAACAACGGGCGAGGGCGCGCCTTCGTAGACATCGGGTGTCCAGATGTGAAAAGGCGCGGCCGAAACTTTGAAGAGGATGCCCACCAGCATGAGCGCAAGTGACGCGATCACGAGGATCTGGTTCTGCGCGCCGGGAGCGGCGTGGGCGATCTTGTAGATTTCGGTGGTGCCGGTGGCGCCAAAGATGAGAGCAATGCCGTAGAGAAAAAATGCAGTGGCGAAGGAGCCGAGCAGAAAATACTTGAGGGCAGCTTCGGGTCCGCGTCCCACATGTTTGCGGTACCCGGCCAGGACGTAGGTGGAAATGGATGAAATCTCGAGCGCGATAAAGACCAGCAGCAGTTCGACAGCGCTGGTAAGCAAGCACATGCCGACCGCGCCGAATACGATGAGCGCATAAAACTCGCCCTGGTGGTGAGTATTGGAGGGCAGGGAATCAAGCGAGAGCAGGAGAGCAACCAGGACAATTCCGCAGATGAGTACGTGGAAGAAGACGGTGAAGTTGCTGGTCTCGACGGTCGCGAAGAAGCCGGTGCCTTCCGGCAGCGAAAGCTGCCAGATGCTGGCCCAGATTGCGAGAGTGGCGCCGATGGCGGCGACGAAACCGAGATAGCGGCGCGACACGCCAGGCGGCAGCGACGCGTCAATGAGCATGACGACGACGCCGGTCAGAGTGAGGATGACCTCAGGGAGGATGCGGTAGATGTCGGGAACTGGGTTCACCGCTGGACCTCCTGGGTGGTTGAAGCCGCCGGGGGCGCCGATTCAAGGAGGCGAATGTATTTAACGATGGCTTGGGTGCCTGGAGGATGCGGGCCAGCTTGAATGGTGTTGAACCAGAGCGAGGGCGAGACGCCCATTACTACCATGAGAATGACGAGCGGAGTAAGCGCGACGAGCTCGCCAAAGCTCAGATCGTGAGCTGGTTTTGAATCCGAGATCGAGTTTACCGGTCCATAAAAGAGCCGCAGTACGAGCCAGAGCATGTAAGCGGCGCTGAGGATGACGCCGATGGCGGCGATGATGGCTGCGCTGCGGCTTACTCCGGTGAAAGTGCTCGACAGGATCACGAACTCGCCGATAAATCCGCTCAAGAGCGGCAGGCCGATCATGGCGAGTGAGGCGAGCACAAAGTAGGTTGCGGTACGTGGTAGCTTGGCTGCTAAACCCCCGAAGCTGTCAATCTGGCTTGTGCCGTAGCGGCTTTCAAGTGCGCCGAGCAGGACGAACATTGCCGCCTCGACGATGCTGAGATTCAGGATCTGGAACACCGCGCCGCTCCATCCATTGAGGGTGAGGCCGTAAATGGCCAGAATCACCAGGCTGAAGTGGCTGACTGCGCCGTAGGCCAGCAGGCGGAAAAAATCACGCTGCACCAGCGCGAGACACGCGCCGTATAGGATGCCGATGAGCGCGAGAACCATCAGCAGCGGTGCCAGTGCGCGCGCCTGAACGGGGAAAAGGCCGGCGTGGAAGCGCAGCATTGAATAAAGGCCGAGCTTGCCTGCCACCACCATGGCCATGGCAACGGGCGCTTCGTTAAATGTGTCGGCGAGCCAGCCGTGCAACGGAAAGATCGGGACCTTGACGGCGAAGGCGAAGACGAAGGCGAGCGAGACCCAGAAGAGTGCTCCGGCGGGAAGCGCTCCGCTGGCAGTCTGGTATTGGAGTTCGGCGAAGTTAAATGTATGAGTCTTGACGTAGAGCCACAGAATTGCGACGAGGAGCGGAGCCGATGGAATAAACGTGAACAGGAAAAACTTGAGTGCGGCTTTGGGGCCGTCTTTGCGGCCATACATGGCGATAAGGATGGCCATGGGGACCAGCGAGAGCTCCCAGAAACCGTAATAAAGCAGCAGGTCGAGCGAGATGAAGACGCCGAACATGGAAGTCTGCTGGACCAGAAAGAGCGAGTAGAAGATCGTGCGGCGAGTCTTGATTGTGTTCCAACTGGCGAGCACGCCGATGGGGGCATGCAGGCCGACAAGAACCACCAGCCAGAGGCTGAGGCCGTCAACGCCGACGTGGTAATGAATGGCGGGGTTCTCGACCCATAGGCGAGTGAACTCAAACTGGAAACCGCTTTGGCCGGCAACGAAGTGCGCGGGGAGATGAAGTGTAAGGCCGAAGGTTGCGAGCGCCGTAAGCAGGGCAATCCAGTTGGGGAGTTTGGCCTGATCGGGCAGGAGCGCTATAAGGATTGCCCCGGCCAGCGGAACCAGCAGGATGAGGGTGAGAATGGATTGGTCGATAGACGTCATGTTCTCAATGCCCTGCCTGGTGGAGATTGGTTACGGTGTACTCGCCGGCTTTATAGATGGCGTGGCCGTGAAAGAGCGGCAGGCTCCAGGTATG
>JASHVU010000532.1 GCA_030044455.1 Acidobacteriaceae bacterium
AAGCCTTGGGGCGGGCGGATCCTAAAAGCAACCGCAGATCCTTCGACTCATCCGCCGTTGGCGGATTTCGCTCAGGATGACAATTTTGAGGACGAGGAATCGCCCCCCTTAATCGTCATCATCCTTCCGCGACTTATCCTTCACTCTCAGCATTGCCGGGACCGGCGCATTCCCCATCGCATCCTTCCACAAAATCACATTCAGCTTTTCGACCGGAGCACGATCTTCATGACTGAAGTCCATCTTCATGCTCGCCTTTGCGCCCACCGCATTCTTGGCGTTGGCCGTGTAGATGAGGTTGTTGTCGCGATTTGTGTAATCGGCGTCATAGGCCGGCTGATCGCCCGGTCCGGTAAAGAGGCTGGCGATCATCGAACAGAAGGCATCGTTGTTGTTCATCGGCGGCAGGCCCAGCAGTGCCTCCATGGTGCGGACCACGCTCACCGTCGAATAAAAATGGCTGTCGACGAACGCCGTGCCATTCTGCCCGTGCGGCGCGTACTTACTGACCACCAGCGCGATGCTGCGATGCGCGTCCACATGATCGGCGCCGTTCTGCGCATCGTCTTCAAGGATGAAGAAGGCGGTGTCGTCCCAGAAGGGCGAGTGCGAAATGGCTTCAACCGCGCGGCCCACGGCCAGGTCGTTATCGGCCACGCTGGCCTTGGGCGTCGGTCCGCCGGGCCGCGTGCCCGCGGTGTGATCGTTGGGCAGGCGCAGCATTACGAAGTTTGGCATCGTGTCGTTGCCCGCCTGGCGATCCGCGATCCAGCCCTTGAGATGTTTGAGAAAAATGTCGACGCGAATCTGGTCGGGAACGAAGAGGTTGAAGTCAGGGGCCTCAGCGGCGAAGTGGCCCTCCAGCTCTGGCTTGGTAGCAATGTTGGAGGCAAGCACCGGAATGGGCCACGGCCACTTGTTCACTCCCCCGCCCCACTCGGCCGGCAGCGCCTCGCCAGGCGCGTATTCCTTGTGCGCACATTTGGGCCCCGAGAGCACCGGTCCCAGTTTCGGATCGGCGACCGCTGTTTCGTTGCAAAAAGTTGAAGAAATGTATTCGCCGAAGTGGTAGTAGGTTTTGCCGTGGGCGGCAAGGTCGCCCCACAGGTATCCGCTGGCAGGCTCATTTACATCGGGAATCTTCTGCCGCAATGGAATTCCATCGGACACAACACCCTCGTAATCGTAGGTACGCTCTTCCCCGCGGTAACTCTGCTGCCAGGTCTTCTCAAGATAATCGGAGCCGATGGCCGCGTTTGACCACACGTGCCCGTCGCCCGAAACCTCACCCGAGTCATAAAAGTTGTCGAGCACGCCGAACTGGAGGGCCAGCTTATGCTCGTTCGGAGTGACAGCCTCGCCATACATGGCCAGTTTCGGATCGCCATTGCCGACTTGCTTGCCGTTCAGGCTCAGGTCGCCGAGAATCTGATCGTAGGTGCGGTTCTCTTTGATGATATAGATGACATGCTTGATGCGGCTCGCGGTGCCATCGGCAAACTTGATATTGGCTTGCGCGGCGATCATGCGATTTGCGTCCACCACCACCGCGGTCCATTGGGGCATGTTGTTCTCGATCTCGGTTTCGTCAAGCGACGCCAGCGAACCATAGAGCAACGTGCCGATGTATGTGTTTCCGCGCCGGCCTTGGCCTGCCGCAGCATCGACCTGGCGCTGCGGAAAATTGTTCGGGCCGGTGCCTTTCCCTTTATCGGTTGCGACAAACAGTTTTCCACCCTGGGGAAGCGCATCGAAGGCCATCGAGATCGGCATCCATTCGGTGGGCGCAAAACCGTCGGGCTCAACCATGGTGTTCGCGACCAGCTTGGGCGTAAGTTTGCGCGTATCGAATACAGCAATCGCGTCACTGCCCATGTCGGCCGCGTACAGCCGCGTTCCGTTTGCATTCACGGCCACTGCCACCGGCTCGGCTCCGAAGTAGCTCTGATGCGGCAGCCGCGTGTCAAAGTAGCCCTTCACACTGAATTGCCCGTTGCCGATATTCACCGCCGCAACCGCGTCGCGATTCGCCAGCGCGACATAGAGCGTGTTTCCGTCAGGCGAAGCGGCAAAGGCGCATGGATGCGTCCCTGGAGCGACCGGGTCGATTGGTTTCAGCAGTTCGAGTTTGCGGCCAACCATGCCGCTGGTTAGATCCAGTTCCACAATTTCCGAAGCATTCCACAGCGCCGCATAACCGCGCTTGCCGTCTCTTGAAACGGCAACCGCAATCGGATAGGTCGACGGCACCGCATCACTCTCCGATAAGTCGAATCGCTTTTCGATGGCGTAGGTCGATACATCGATAAGGACAACAAAATCCGAAAGGTTATCGGCGACAAGAAGCTTTTCGCGGCCCGCCTGCGCGAAGACCGCAATCGCCGCGGGGTACGGAGTACCCATGCTGCTGTCGACGCCAGCGGGCAGGCGCGTCGATCTTCCCGGCGCGAGCTGCTCCATGGGCATGCGAATCAGGTCCTGGGGAGCGATTTTGCCGTCAACAAAGCTATACACCGCGATCCCGCTGCCGGTTGAATCTCTTCCATCTCCTTTAGGATCGGTGAGCGATGCCATGCTGGCGTAGATGTGTTTGCCGTCAAGGCTGAAGGCAAGGCCGGAATAAAGCGTCTGATTGGCCCGGGCACCGGTACGCGCGTCGGGAAAATCAGCCAGTGTGCCGTCCCGCGTATCAAGGACGGCGAGCGACTGCTCATATTTCGACTCGAAAGTGCCGTAGCCGTCGTTCACGGTCACAATGTACCGGCCATCAGGAGAGATGGCCATTGAGACAGGCAGGCTATTGAGCCGCTGAGGATCTCCGGGCGCCTCACCGACGAGCTGCTTGCTCGAAGGCAGGTCGACAAACGACGAAGTGCTTTGCGCGGGGAGAACCAACGGCAAGACGGCAAAAGCCGTCGAGAAGAGAGCACACACTTTCAGACGCATTGAGAACCTCAGCATGATGAGATGCGAGCAAGGGAAGGCACGGTTAACTCAGCCCAAACCGGGCGGCAATCACAGATGGGATTTTACACGCGGGATCGAACAGATGGTTGAATTCGAGCTCTGATCTTAAAACTTCGAGCTTTCAGCTATCAGTCTTCAGCTTCTTCATCGCTTGGGCGAAACTCTTCACCTTCGCACGAAGGGG
>JASHVU010000533.1 GCA_030044455.1 Acidobacteriaceae bacterium
TCATGTGTCAGGCTCGGTGCCTCGCGTTGCGGAGCCCAGATCCACGTGCGGCCATCGGCAGATACAGCCACGGAACCGGACTGGCTCGCGGGGGTGGGATTCGAGGCCGTCCCCTGCCACGTTCGTCCGCTGTCGAGCGAGTAGCTGATGTTTTCCCCCGCGTGATGTTCGGCGCTGACGCCGACGCGAACCAGGATCTCTGGTTTGAGCGCAGCCGATGCCACGCCGGTCGTGTTACCCAAGCGTGGAGGCGCTGAAGAACCCTCGGGCGCGGGATGGTTGAGATCCCAGTGGACAAAGCCGCCGTAATCTCCAATGGCGCTCACCAGGTGCGCACCGCTCGCCGGGCTCACCATATCGAGCGCTACCGTCTCTTCAATTCCTTCGGCAAGAATTCTCCAGTGTGTCGGCAATCCGCGGTCGGCAGCGGTCAGGTCAAACGTTTCCCAGCCCCCGTAACCGGTCGTGAATACGGCGTGATCGGAACTTGTGGGGTCGATCTCGATATCGAAGAGCCAGTGGATCGGCGTCGGCTGCACATACGGCGCGCGGCTGTAGTCGTAAACGCCTGCGCTGGCCTGCGGGCCGGTGAAGATCGGCCTCCAACTCGCACCGCCGTCTGTCGAGCGGAAGATATCTTCGCCTCCCGGCCGGCCAAAGCTGCTGGCGATAATCGTCAGCGGATGTTTTGCGTCAACCGCAACCGCCGCATAGCCAAACTCGCGGCTCCCGGCAACGGGATGCTCGGGTGTAATGTCGGTCCATGCACCGGTCTTTATATTCAGCTTCCACACCCCGCCATTCGTCATGCGCGATGGCCCGGGAGCGGTGCCGTAGGCGATATACAAATATCCATCTCGAGAGAGAGCCGCACGTGTTGGGCGATACTGCGTCGGTTCCCCATCCAGCGGCTGCCAAGTCGCGCCGCCGTCGTGCGTCACAAAAAGATTCGGCCGGTTCATCAGCGACACGCCGACAAAGATGGTTTGCGTAGCCATGCCTGCGGCGTGCTTCTCACCGTCCGGCGCGAACTTCACAAACACAATCCCGCTGCTGCGCGCCGGCAATCGGCGAAAGTATTGCTGAGGAGTTTCGCCGGCGACGCGCTGCGGTATTGGAGGCGGCGCCTCGGTGACATCAGGGAAACTTGTCACTCGTTGCCAGGTCACTCCGCGGTCCGTAGAGCGCCAAAGCCCATCATGGCGCGTGCCCAGATAAATCAGACGGCCGTCTCGCGGATCCACTGCCATCCGCTCACCGTTGCCGCGCCCATCTTCGTTTCCGCCGAACTTGAAAGGGACATCGGTGCGCTCGAACGTGCGACCGCCGTCCTCAGAGCGAAGAATCGCTCCATTCGGAGTGGCCGCATTCGTGTAAGTGCCGCAAGCCAGGTACACGCGCTGCGCATCGGAAGGGTCCACCGCAATCGACTCCACACCCATCAGGTTCAGATCTTTGTACGGAACCCAATCGAGGATCGGCTGCCACCGGTCCGCCTTCTGGTCCCAGCGGTAGGCTCCGCCCATGTCCGTGCGCGCGTAGCGAATCCCGGCCGCATGAGGATGGAAGATCACGCCGTCAACAAAACCGCCGCCCACAATCTGAACGTTCTTCCATGTGTAGGGCTGCGACCTGGAAGGCCGCGTTGCAGGCGATTGGGCGGCAACCGCAAGGCACACAGCAGACACCAGGGCCAATGCTCGAAGTGATCGAATCAAGTCATTCCTTATGGCGAAGCAAGGATTCAGACGCGCATCCTGGGAGTGCTTCCGCCGCGCCCCACGTAGGATACTCCAGGGATGCGCGGCGCCGGCTTTCCGGGTCTCATCCCGAATTCACCCGGGATACGGCGCTTGGTGCGCGGATTACAATCATCCCGAAGGGTCACTCGTGCCGCTTTCTTCTGAACCGCCGATACCCATGCGCGCGCTATTCGCCGGTGCGCGCCGCAAAGAATCTGCAATCATCCAATTTGCCCGCGAGCTTGTCCTGGCCGAATCGCCTTCCGACACGCCCGCGGCCGTCAATGCCTGCATGGAAATCGCCGCTGCGAAAGCCAAGTCCCTTGGCGCCCGCGTCAAGCTCCACAAGCCTTCAAAGGGGCTCAGCTTTGGGGTTGCTTTTGAATCTCGGTTCGGCGTTCGATCGCGGCCCTCTCAAACACTGAAGCCACTGCTCCTGCTGGGTCATCTCGATACCGTCTGGCCGCTCGGCACGCTTCAATCGATGCCTTACCGTGTTGCCGACGGTCGCTTATGGGGTCCCGGAACACTCGACATGAAAGCCGGAGTGGCCATGGCGCTTACGGCGCTCGAAATGCTCACGGAAGCAGACGCCTTGAATCGCGAAATCATCCTGCTGCTCAACCCTGACGAAGAAATCGGCAGCCCCTTTTCGCGGCCGATCACCGAGCGCCTGGCTCAAGAGTGTGCCGCGGTCTTTGTGCTGGAGCCGGCACAAGGTTTGGCGTACAAAACCGCACGCAAGGGAACTGGCGACTGGCGCATCAATATTAGAGGGATTGCCGCCCATGCCGGGGTGGACTTCGAAAAGGGTGCGAGCGCCATCCGCGAGCTGGCGCATTTGGTGGAAACGGTGAGCAGCTGGACCGAGCTTAAGCGCGGTCTCACTGTAAGCGTGGGCGTTGCCGGAGGTGGATCGAAGACCAATGTGATACCGGCGGAGGCTTGGGTTGAGATAGATGTTCGAATTGCGCGCAAAGCCGACGGCGCGCGCATCGAGCGCAAATTCGCGGCCCTCAAAGCACGCGATCCTCGCTGCATGCTGACGGTGACCGGGAGCATCAATCGCCCGCCGATGGAGCGAACCCGTGGAACTGCGCGTCTGTTCACAAAAGCCAAAGCACTTGCTGAGGAGCTTGGGATTAAGCTGGAAGAAGCGGCAACCGGAGGTGCGTCGGACGGCAATTTCACTTCGGCTCTCGGCATTCCGACGCTTGACGGAATGGGTGCGGTGGGTGAGGGAGCCCATGCGGCGCACGAATCGATCGTGATTGAGCACCTGTCGCCGCGCACTGCGTTGCTGGCGGGAATGCTGATCGGAAGCGCCCCGGCCTGATACACTGCGCGTGCAGTAGAAGATTGAAGGAATGTTCGGGGCATTTGTAAATGCCGGCTTGCTTCCCAAGTCGCCTTATCAAGGCCCAGGCGACGCGAGCATAACCGAAATCGGAATCAAAAAGGTGGAGAGCAACGAAATCATGAAATGCATTGCCTTTATTTTGAGCGTGGCGGCAATGGCTGCCGCAGCGGGCGCCCAAACCAGCGCCAAGCCGGCGACGACCTCGACGGCGAGTGCGACGACAACGACGAAAACCAGTTCGACCACTTCCAAGACCGCCGGCACTTCGGCGGATTGGTGGCTGAGACTGCCTGCTGGAATTCCCAGGGTTCACGGCATCGTCAAGACCGATTTTGCGTTGCGCTTCGAAGATGTAAAGATAGGCACCGGCGCTGAGGCGGAGCCGAACAAGATGTACCACGTGAACTACACCGGCTACCTTGCGGCCACGGGCGTGAAGTTCGATTCGAATTCCGACCGCCGGCCACCGAAGATGGGCGCCGATGGCAAACCGGTGATGGGGCCGGATGGAAAACCTCAGCTCGGGGAACCGCAGCCCCTGGTTTTTCCGCAAGGTTTTGGCCGCCTGATCCCGGGCTTCGACCAGGGATTTACCGGGATGAAGATTGGCGGCAAGCGCCGGATTTTTATTCCCTGGCAGTTGGCCTACGGGACGCGCGATATTCCGGGCCGGCCCGACCACCCCGGCATCCCGCCCAAGTCGGACTTGATCTTTGACGTGGAGCTGGTGGACGTAACTGACATGCCCAAGCCGCCGCAACGGCCGATGATGCCGCCTCCGCATCCGGGAGCGGCGCCGACACCGGGCAGGCCGGGAGCGCCTGGCGCTTCACCGGCACCCGCCCCAGCACCAGCAGCCGGAACGGCGCCGGCTGCAGCAGCGCCGACTGCGGCTCCGGCAACGACCGCACCAGCGTCGACGCCGGCACCAAATGCAACGCCGGCTCCAACGTCTGCACCGGCTACCGGGCAACCGGCCACTGCGCCTAAGTAAGTCCGCGCTACTCTTACGCTGCGCCGGCAGGCAACGCCGGCGTGGTGGCGACCCGCTGGAGTGTGTGCGGCTCGCCCGTCAGTTGCCGGTCATCTCTTTGCTTGAACGGCAAGCGGGACAATGGATCTGAAAGAGATCTCAAGCGCAGGTCGTGCCCGTTCGCTGAAACTTGTCTCCGGCGGATGGTTTTGATGTATACTTCCTCATCCCTTCGATGCGAGATGAGTCGGGTCCCCCATGCTGTTAACGAATCTTTGTCTCTTCTCGTGTCAGCTTTTTGCCGCCTACGCCTTGGCCCAGAGCTTTCTCCGCTCTTCGCACAAGTGGATGACCACCGAAGAAAGTCAAATTTATAACGATGTAGCCGGCAACTCGAAGCTGCCCTCCTACAATCAGTTCATCCATCCATCTGGATTGGCGACCGAGTTCCACGCCGATCAGGCTGATTAGATAACCGTGTCGGCTCCAGTGCCTCCGAGTAGACTTGGATCGCTCAAAGAACCAAGGCCCGGAGGAGAGGAGCCGAGCACATGAAGATTGTAG
>JASHVU010000534.1 GCA_030044455.1 Acidobacteriaceae bacterium
CTGATCATGCAGAGGGGACGGGTAGTTCCCGCGGTGCGCAATGAAAGCTCACCCGCGCCGGCGGCATCGCAGCAGACGATTCCGCTGTGGGCGGGGATGATTCTCGCCGGCGCCACGGGATTTATCGCGCTGGCTTATGAGATCGTCTGGTACCGGTTGTATTCCTTTGAAACTGGATCGACGGCGCAGTGTTTTGCTGAGGTGCTGGCGTTCTATCTGTTCGGCATTGCATACGGGTCGCAGGCGGTGCGGTCAGCGTGCCAATCGAAACTGGGAAATAACATTCGCCTCACCATGGCCGCGAGCGCCGAAGTGATTGTGGTGGGCGGAATTGCCGCGTACCTGGTGGGACCGGCTCTAATGCTGTGGGTCATCCATATTCCGGCGGTTCCCTATGTGGGAGTCTTTGCGGCGGCTACCTTGTTGGGTGCGGCGTTTCCACTTCTGGCTCACGCCGCCATCGATCCCTCAAAGAAGGTGGGCAAGGGCGTGAGCCTGCTCTATCTGAGCAACATTATCGGGTCGACGCTGGGCAGTTTTCTCGTTGGATTTGTGCTGATGGACCGCTGGTCGACACAGGCGACTTCACTCTTCCTGTTGTGCATGGGGTTGGCGATCGCGCTGGTCTTCGCAGAGTTCTCAGGATGGAAGATGCGAAGGGCGGTGTTTGCGGCCGAGTGCGCGGTTTGCGTGTTGCTGGCATCTGGCTCGCATTCCTTGTACTCAAGCATGTACGAGCGGCTGCTCTTCAAGGGCGATTACAAGCCGGATATAAGGTTTTCATCTCTTGTTGAGAACCGTAGCGGCGTGATCGCGGTTTACAACCAGGATACTGGGATGGGATATAAGGCAGATACGGTGTACGGAAGCGGCGCGTACGATGGACGGTTCAACACCAGTATCCTGCATGACTCGAATGGGCTGTTCCGCGCTTATGCGATTGCGGGGATGGGGCCGGCGGCAAAGCACACGCTGATGATCGGACTTGCATCGGGTTCGTGGGCGCAGGTGGTTGCCAATGATCCAGAGCTTGAGGACCTCACGATTGTTGAGATCAATCCAGGCTACCTGCCGCTTATCGCCAGGCACGACGAGGTAAAGAGTCTACTGCACAACCCGCGTGTGCACATCGTGATCGACGATGGGAGGCGGTGGTTGCTGGCGCACGAGGATACTCGCTTTGACGACATCGTAATGAACACGACCTTCAATTGGCGCGCGAACAACACCAACCTGCTTTCGAAGGAGTTTCTGGAACTTGCGCGTGAGCATCTGAATCCCGGTGGACTGCTGTATTACAACACGACGTGGTCGCGGCAGGTGATTGCGACAGGGCTGGCGGAATTCAGGTATGCGTTGCGGATTTCAAGCTTCCTGGCATTGAGCGACAGCCCGCTCCGACTCGACAAGGAACGGTGGCAGAGGATTCTGAACCGATACGAGCTGGATGGGCAACCGGTGTTCGACCTGGCCGACCCGGCGCAGCGCGCCGGACTGGAGAAACTGTTGAGCCTGGCGGATGAACTCGACAAACCGGGCGGGAATCTGGAGTCGAGGGCAAGCCTGAAAAGGCGTACGCAAGGCGCGCGGCTGATTACAGATGACAATATGGGAACCGAGTGGATGAATCCCGACTTCGATAACCTCTCAAATGCACAGCAGAATTGATCCCGCGTGTATGAATACGCGGGATCAAAGTGCGTTCGGCGCTGGCGCACGCAAAAGCCTGCCCCTTTGGGGCAGGCTTTTGCCTTGGGCTTGATTGTCCGAAACTCGTTACACGCTGAACGAGGAGCCGCAGCCGCAGGTGGACTTGACCTGTGGATTCTCAAACTTGAAGCCGGCAGCTTCGAGAGTTTCGACGTAATCGACAGTGCAGCCATTCAGGTACATCAGTGACGTGGCGTCGATGAACACTTTGAGGTCGTCGAAGCTGAAGACCTTGTCCATCATACCACTCTGGTTTTCGAAAGCCATGGAGTACTGGAAGCCGGAGCAACCTCCGCCAACGACGCCGATGCGCAGACCGGCCGGAAGCGGGTCCTGCGTTGCCATAATCTCGCGCACTTTAGCGACAGCCTGCGGCGTGAGGGTGAGCGGCGGTTTCCTGGTGGTTTCCTGTTCGGTCGGCGTAGCGGTTATGGTTGCCATGGTCTCTCCCGTGGATCTAATCTGAATGCCGTTCCTTCAAGAGTATCCGTGGGCTTGCTCGCGATGCAAGCCCGAAGGCGGCAATCTTACGGTTATTTGATGCCTTTCGATACCCTCTGGTCGCAGAATTGAGGCTGGCCAAATGACTGAAAATGCACTGGAGGAAGGGATATTTACCTGAAAAGGGGCCTCAAAAGGTACCTTTGACAGGGACAACGAAACCGAAACGGGGCTATGATGTACATCCAAATGGCTCCCTGCCCACGGGTCCAGGAAGAAGAGCCAGCAACGGACCCGGCGGCACTCGGGGTCTTCGCAAGGTTTCGAGAGGTGGGTTATGACGTTTGTTCCAGTCATGTGGACGGCTTGGGCGGCGCTCGTTGTGATTACGGCCGGACTTTATATTTACCGGTCTAATCTGACCCGCGATGAAGAGGACCAGATCTTTCTGGATGACTCTTTTGAACACGAAAAAGTAGAACAGGCCGCGATCGTCGCCCGGGCTCAAAAGTTAGAGCCGACGCTGAAAGTAGCGCAGTGGCTGGTGGTGGCGATGACGGCAGTGGTGCTGATTTACTACGTGCGTGACATCCTGGTGCACCTCAACATCATCGGCTGAAGCACGGCCGTTGAGTTGAGTAGTTGCAACCGGCCCCTGAGCCGAAGCAGGTATGACGTTGGGCTCTGACACGGTCATTGTGCCCCCAAAAAGTGCGCAGAGTGGTCCGGAGTCTCCAGCGGCTGCTCAGTATTCAGCAAAGACTGCGAATTATCCAGTTATTTGAACTGGCTGATCATGTCGTGGACGAAATAGACGATCACCAGGAGGGTCATCGCAATGAGCGCCACGTTTGCCGTCAGCTGGATTGGCTTGAACTTGTTAATCCTGTTAACGATGGCGGCTTGCTCAGCCTTCAGGACGCCGGATGAATCCTGGAGAATAA
>JASHVU010000535.1 GCA_030044455.1 Acidobacteriaceae bacterium
GTGCGCAAAAAACCGACGATGCGGCTTAGAAAGAGCAGGCACAGCGCGAAGATGGCGCCTACCTGGATGACGATCGTGTACATCTTCCAGTAGGGATCGTCGAGCGGAAGCTTCATAAGCGCTTCGGCAATGCGCAGGTGAGCCGTTGAGCTGACGGGCAGAAACTCGGTGAGCCCCTCCACAATTCCCAAAAGCACAGAGACGAGATAAAGGTTCAAGAAGCCTCCGATAGCAAATGAAGCAAGGGAGTGGCAAAGACCAGCTTAAAACAGGAGAGCGGCGCGGCCGGCTCAGAGCGGCTCACTGGAAGTCGATACCGAAGACAGGGACTCCTTCATCCAATTTGTACACCAGCACCGAGGCGCGATACTCATAGTCGGAGTCGGCGAAGTGCTGTTTGAGGCTTGCGGCCAGTTCGCGGGCGTGATTGCGCGCGTCATCGGCTTTGTGGTCGTCGCCATTCGAAGTGTACATGTCGGCCAGCACCGCCAACCGATAGATAGCCTGATACAGGGCCTCTGCGGTACGAGGCCCGGCGGGATACTCGTTGGCGTATTTTTCGTAGAGCCCGGCTTCGCGCTCGGGGCACTGGGTCGAGCCCTCCCACTCGCCGCAAAGTTTGTTATCGATGAGGTCGTAGGCTGCCAGGGCGGCCCAGCGCGTGCCCGAGTAAAACTTGATCACCTTCTTCAGCTCGTCCTCATCCATCTGCTCGTGCATCATGGGGTCGCGTTCCTTGGCAGAGGGCAATGAGGCGGCATCGGCCTTTTCGAGCTGCCACTGGATGTCGGCGGAGCGCCAGGCAGCCTCGGGGGCCAGGGGCGAGTTGGGGAACATCTCGGAGAGCCGCCTGTAGAGCAGTCGCGCGCTATGGGCGGCGTTGGCAGGCCCCTTGGGATCGGAGGCCAGAGACTCCTCATTCGCGGCCGCTCCCATCAGAATCTGGTCGCCGTTCGGCGTCGTATCCATGACGACGCCCTTGGCCTGCACCCACCCGGAAATGGGCGGCGGCGAGGTGCTTTCGTCGGTCTGCATCTCGGGCGCATCCTTGCCACGAAGCTCTTCAATGTCGGTGTTGGCGTAAACGCGCAGCCACGGACCGCTCTTTTCTGCCACCACCATTTCGCGCCCGATCTGCACCTTTGATACCTTTTGCGCCTCGGTATCGGGGCTGATGTAGAGCCAGGTGATGCGCAAGGGCGTGGCGCGCGGTCCGGCCATCGGCTTCTCGAGCTGCGGCTTCTTTTCGGCGTGGCCCAGCGGCAATACACAGCCGGCGGCCAAGCCGGTAATAAGGATGGAAACGGCGAAAATCCGTTGCTTCATCACTTGAAAATGATAGTTCCTAAGGCTCATGTTTGTCGGTCGCTAAAGCATTTTCTGAGTAGCGGTAGCCCAGAACCGGGCGGCCGACTCGACGCGACCACCAGGGAGCGGCGACCTTGGGAAGAACTGGAAAGGACACCGCAACTCAGAAAATGCCGTAAGAGATCAGGCGTCTTGAATCAGGCCGAAGGCTCGCCGTGACGAAGGCCAGCGAACAACCCAGCCTGGCTGACCCTTGCCAGCCCCACTGGTTGATTGGACCCCGATTCTCTCAGGGCGTGAGCTTGAGAGTGTCCGATCCGAAGCCCCAGCTGCGCAGCCCTATCGGCATGGACGCCGCGGTCTATCCCTCCACCGTGATTCCGAGTTGAGAGGCGATGCGCCTGGCTGTGGCCAATCGAGACTCAGAGATCCTATGGTATTGGGAACGCACACTCTCAACTACCTCAGGCGGCGCAACCATGGGCGTGCCGCTTTCGAAGGGCGGCTCCGGGTCGTATTCAATGGCCAGCTGAATCTCCTCCGCGACGCGCTGGCTACGCAAGAGTTCGACAGCCCAAAGAGCGCCATCAACTCCGGCGGTGACTCCGGCCGTCGACAGAAATTTGCCATCCACAACCACCCGGCCAGGGAACGGGATGGCGCCGAAGTACTCCAGCAGATGAAATGACGTCCAGTGCGTAGTGGTCTTGACACCCCGCAACAGGCCCGCGGCGCCGGTGATTAACGCTCCAGTGCAGACCGAGAGGGTGTGCTTCCCTCTTTTGGCGTGAGAGCGGATGAAATCGAGAACCTCCTGGTCTTCCATCAGCGCTTCCTGTCCCCATCCACCGGGAACGACGAGCAGATCGAGCTCGGGGGAGTCGGCCAAGGCGGTGTCAGGCGTGAGAATGAGTCCCTTACGGTCGGGAACGTGCATGATTTCCTTCCACAAAACGTGGAAGGTTGAGTGCGGAATCCGCGAAAGCACTTCAAACGGGCCGGTAAAATCCGCCTGATCGACCTGCGGGTAAATGATCGCTCCAATATGGAGATGAGACGGCGGTTCTGTCATCCTCTAATCCTTTCCTACGCTGAGAACCTGTGCCAGCAAACCGGGATCGACGTTGCCGCCGCTCACGATCGCTACTGCTTTACGGTATTCGGGCAGCTCCTGGGGATGAAAGAGCAAAGCCGCGGTGGCGACCGCGCCGCTGGGCTCGGGAACCAGGCGGGCGGTGGAGACGATAGCGCGCATGGCCGCGCGGATCTCAGCCTCCGTCACAGTAATTATGCCTTCGACGAAGGCCCGGATGTGGGCGAAGTTGCGCTCGCCAACACTTTGGGTGCGCAGCCCGTCGGCCATCGTTCGGCTCACCAGCTCGGCCGGCCAGGTGACGATTCTGCCGGTGCGAAAACTCTCTGCCGTGTCGCCGGCGAGCTCAGGCTCAACGCCGAAGACCTTGGCGCGAGAACTCGACTGCTTGACGGCCGCGGCCACTCCGCCCAGCAGGCCGCCGCCCGAGACGGGCGCAAGCACCAGGTCAACGTCAGGAATATCTTCGACAATCTCGAGGCCGCAGGTTCCCTGCCCGGTGATGATCTGCTCATCGTCATAGGGCGGGACAACAGCATAGCCCTGTTCGCGGACCAGCTCTTCCGCGCGGGCCAGGCGCTCACTCGAGGCAACGCCGACATCCACCACCTCGGCTCCCATGGCCAGCGTCGCTGCGCGTTTGATGGCCGGCGCGTTCGAAGGCATCACAATCACCGCCTTCGCTCCCACTTCGCGCGCTGCGTATGCCACGCCCTGCGCATGATTGCCGCTCGAGTAAGTGATTACGCCACGGGAAATCTCAGCCGGAGTGAGCTGCAGGATCTTGTTGGCCGCGCCGCGAATTTTGAAGGCGCCGATAGGCTGCAGGCTCTCGGCCTTCAGCCAGATCTCCCGGCCCGATCGGTGGTCTGCGACACCCCGGAATGGCGCGCGCACCAACGGCGTGCGGACAGCGATGGACCCAATGCGGTTTGCGGCCTCGCGAATTGCATCCAGTGAAATCAGTGCGAGAGTTTCGGCCTTCACAGCAAGTATCGCCGCAGCGTGGAAAAGCGCATGCGGCACCCCCTTAACAAGTATCCTCCATCAGAGGCCAAATACATGATGATAAAGCAAAATACGGAACCAAAAGGGGCCAATACCAAAGTTACCTGCGCGCCCGTTCACCGGCGGTAACTGAATGAAATGACGCGGCCAACTGCCCGGGCGTGCGGCGCCGCATCAAAGTGTCACAACCGCTTCCGGCTCACAACCCGCCCACTGCTACCATGTTCCTTGCTGGAATGCATTCATGCGCGATCATTTAGCCACGCTGCTCGACGACTTCAAGCGTAACGGCCGCAATATTGCCGTGGTTCGCCACCAGGGCAACCGGCGCCGGGTGACCACCTACGCTGAAATGGCTTTCATGGCCGGGCGATTTGCGGCGCTGCTCGAGCGGCGCGGCGTGGTGGCGGGCGATCGCGTGCTGCTGTGGACTGAAAACAGCGCTGAATGGCTGGCCGTATTCCACGGATGCCTGCGGCGCGGCGCAATGATTGTGCCTCTTGACGCCAACGGCTCGCTCGACTTTGCGGCGCGCGTAGCCGCCGATGTGAACCCCAAGCTGACCGTGGGCGATGCGATATTGCTTGACGAGTTGAAACGAGCCAGGCCTGAAATTCCGCAAGTTCGCATCGAGGACTTGCCAACCGAGCTGCCTGCCGAAGAGGCCGGCCCGGTGGCGGGCCTCTCGCATAAAACGCCGCTCGAGATTCTCTTCACTTCGGGCACGACCGGCGACCCCAAGGGCATCGTAATTACCCACGGCAACGTTCTGGCCAGTGTGGGGCCAATCGAAGACGCTTCGCAAAAGTACCTGCGCTACGAGAAGTTGATTCACCCCCTGCGCATTCTGCACACTCTGCCGATGAGTCACGTTTTCGGCCAAACAATGGGCCTGTGGATTCCGCAGATTTATACCGCCGAGCTGCACTTTGAAGACCGCCTGGCTGCGCCCAGGCTCATCGAGCTCATCCGCCGCGAGCGCATCTCGGTGCTGGCCACGGTGCCGCGCGTGCTTGCGGTTTTGAAGGCGCATCTTGAAACCAGCGATCCCACACTGGCCGCGCGACTCGAACAGTCAAAAGGCATCAAGGCGTGGCAGCGCTGGTGGCGATTCCGCGCGGTGCATCGCGCTTTCGGATTCAAGTTCTGGGCGTTTGTCTCTGGCGGCGGCGCGTTAGCCGGGCCGCTCGAACAGTTCTGGAACCGGCTCGGCTTCGTGCTTGTGCAGGGCTATGGCATGACCGAAACCACTGCGCTTATCACGCTCAACCATCCCTTCCATGTGGCCAAAGGAACGATAGGCAAGCCTCTGGCTGGGCGCGAGGTAAAGCTGGGGCCCGATGGCGAGGTGCTGGTGAAGGGCGCCATGATCAGCGGGGCGACCTGGCAAGGCGGAAAGTTGCACCAGCGCGAAGACGAATGGCTGGCAACGGGCGACCTGGCAGAAGTGCAGTCCTCGGGTGAGCTCAAATTTGTTGGCCGCAAGAGCGAGGTGATCGTTACCGCCTCGGGCGTGAACCTGCACCCTGAAGATATGGAGGCCGCAGTGGAACAGCAGCCGGGAGTCGCGGCCTGTGCGGTAGTTCCTGTTGACACGGCTGCCGGACCCGAGGCCTGCGCCGTGCTCGCCGTGCGGGGTCCAGGCGAACTGGCCGCAGCAGCGGTTGAGGCAGCGAACGCGAAGCTCGCCGAATACCAGCGCATTCGCCGTTGGGTGCTTTACCCCGAGCCCGATCTGCCCCGCACGTCAACCGGCAAAGTGAAACGCAAGGAAGTAGCCGCGTGGCTGCGCAGGATTGAGGCAGCCAAAAACGGCGGAGGTCCGCAAACGCTTGGTGCATCCTCTGACTGGATCATCGCGCTCATTTCTCAGATCACCGGCGAGAACTATCCGAGCGTGGGCGACGAACAGCGGCTCACTGAAGACCTGCACCTCGACAGCCTGGGGCGCGTGCAACTTGCAGCAGCGCTCGAAGAACGGCTGGGCATTGTGTCGAGCAGCGGGCTGCTGGAAGAGGCTGAAACTCTCGGCGATCTGCGCAGACTGACGGGGGAAGAGCAAGAAACAGGGATCAGGGTTGAGGGTTCAGGGGTCAGGGATCTTGGTGCAGGGGTTGGGGATCGCGATCCGCGAACCACAGATCACGATCCACGGTCCACGGTTCACGGTTCACCGTCCACGCTCCACGACTCACAAGCACGTCGCCGTTACACCTATCCCCTGTGGCCATGGTGGAAACTGGTGGAGTGGATTCGCATTGCATTTGTCGAGGCGGTGATGCGTCCGCTGGTGTGGCTGCTCGCCGCTCCGCGCGTATATGGACCCGAGAAGCCGTTGCCCAATGGGCCGATGCTGATCATCGGCAACCATGTGACTACGTACGACGGGCCGTTGATTCAATACGCGCTCGCGGGTCCCGTGCGCCGGCACATCGCGGTGGCCATGTCGGCTGACATGCTCTACGAATTCAGACACTGGCGCAACCCCGAGAAGCCGAGCGGCAAGCGGGGCTTTTATATTTTCGGACCACCGGCATATTTCCTCGTCACCGCGCTCTTCAATGTATTTCCTCTGCCGCGCCAGCGTGATTTCCAATTGAGTTTTTCGCACGCCGGCCGCGCCATGGATCGGGGCATGAACGTGATGGTCTTTCCTGAAGGCACTCGCTCGGAGGAGGGCAAACTGGCGCGTTTCAGGGCCGGCATAGGTCTGCTGGCGAAACAGAGCGGTGTGCCGGTGCTGCCCGTGGCCATTCGCGGACTGGGCGAATTGAAAGCCGGCAAGAAAAGATGGTTCCGTTCCGGCCAGCTTGAAGTGCATGTAGGTGAAGCGATCGACTTTGCATCCGAAGCGACTGAAGCTGAGATCACCGAGCGGTTGCACTCTGAAGTGGCCAGGCTGCTGGGGGAAAGCAGCTCTTAGCTTCAAGCTTCTAGCTCTTAGCTCCTGGGCCGCCGCACGCCGATAACCCCACTTTCAGTTTTCCCATTGGAGGATCGACTACACCGCTCCGGTCGCAAGCGTGAAGCTAGAAGCTAGTCTCCTGAGTCATTGATTTCTTGTACAAACGGCAGGTGTGTGAGCAGCCAGAGTGGAAGTGGCGAATCGGGCGATGGAGGCCAGTATCTGATCTGCGGATTTGGTCCAGCGAAATGGCTTCGGCTGTTGGTTGTTGATCTTGATGAACTCGCGAATTGCATCTTCCAATTCCTGGACGCTTCTATGGGAACCGCGCTTGATCTGCCGCTCGGTGAGCAGTGCGAACCAGCGCTCGACCTGATTGAGCCATGAGGCGTGCGTAGGTGTGAAGTGCAGATGGTAGCGTGGCCGCTTCAGCAGCCAGCGGTGAATCAGCTTCGTCTTGTGGGTGCCGTAGTTATCCAGCACCAGGTGAACATCGAGATCGCCTGGAACCGCAGCATCGATCTTGTTCAGAAAATCCAGGAACTCGACGGAACGATGACGTCGATAGCACTTGCCAAGAACGTTGCCGGTGGCAATGTCGAGCGCAGCGAACAGGCTGGTGACGCCATGTCTTGTGTAGTCGTGAGTGCGCCGCTCCAGTTGTCCGACGCGCATGGGCAGCACAGGCTGAGTACGGCTCAGAGCCTGAATCTGCGATTTCTCATCCACGCACAACACCAACGCATGATGGGGTGGATCAAGATACAGTCCCACAATGTCTCGCACCTTGTCGATCAGCAATGGATCGCTGGAAAGCTGAAAGCCCTCCGCGCGATGCGGTTTCAGACCGAAAGCCCGCCAGATGCGGCTGATCGTCGACTGGCTCAACCCAGTCTTAGCCGCCAGCATGCGGCTGGACCAATGGGTAGCGCCCTTCGGCGCCTTCTCCAGCGTCATCTGTACTACGCGTTCGACCTGTTCGTCGCCGATCTCCCGCGGGGCTCCCGGACGCGGTTCATCCCCCAGCCCGGCAACTCCTTCGCGGATGAAACGGTTGCGCCACAAACCCACAGTAAACCCCGTCGTGCGCAACTTCGCAGCCACGGCCGCGTTGCTGGTTCCTGCCGAGCACTCCAAAATAATCCGGGCGCGGAAGGCCGCCGACCTGGCACTACGCGACTGCCGCGCCATACGTTCCAACTCCGCTCTCTGCGCAGCGCTTACAACCAGTTCATGCTTCTTCGGGCGTCCACGGCAAGCATCCATGACACAACGTAAAACATCTCAACAATATATGCAAGCGATTTATGACTCAGGAGACTAGGGTTCCATTGTTCGCCTGTTAAGTGCGAATGTTTCAAGAGTAAAATGCTCTGGTGAGGGAAACTTCGATGGGAGATCTGAATCTGGACCCGG
>JASHVU010000536.1 GCA_030044455.1 Acidobacteriaceae bacterium
CCGCTGCCGCCGGGAATTACGATGCGCAGTGGACGGGTCTCCATGGTCAGGCTTCTCCGAAGAAAGTGTCGAGCAGTTCTCCGGCAGGGCGAAAGAGCGGTCGCAGAGGCGGTAGTTGCGCAAGCTTCAGGCCCAGCAGCACAATGCTGAGAGTCTTAGCGAGCAGCAGCTGCGTGCGCTCCTGGTTCCGTGAGCGATCGAACACCCAGAAAAGAAAGATACCCATCTGGTAAAGCCAGAGCAGGCGTGGCAGGTGAGGCTGAATCGACTTTGGCAGCTTCATACTGGAGTCGTCGATGGCGCGCTTGAAAAACGCAATGTCCGAGTTGCGGACAGGCGCCGTCGACGCGCTGAAAGGCGAGAGCGGGTGTGCGGGATCGATATGTGCGGTCAGCGCGCTCACCAGCTTCCGATCGGGCTCAAAATAATCGAGCTTCTGCTCAATAATGTTTCGCAATCGCTGCTCGAGCGTTCGGCTTGCGGCCAGTTGCGCGTCAATCAACGGAGACAGCTCGTTCTGCGCCCGCTCGTAATATGCCATCACCAGCGCGTCCTTCGAGTCGAAGTAGTAATAAGCCGCACCCACGGCCATATGCGCAGAGGCCGCAATCTCTCGCATGGTTGCAGCCTCGAATCCCCGCTCACGGAAGACCTGGAGCGCAGCGGCAAAAATGCGTGCCTGGGTCTCCTCCGACTTAGGCGTCTGGCGAACCATGTCAGGCTCCTTGAGAGTATGGTCGTGCCGAGTGCCCTCTGAAAAGCGCAAGCAACAGCAGATTGAAGAAATGCACAACCCCCAGTACGATCATGAATCCGCCCAGTTTGCCAATCACCGATTGAATCGCGGCCGAGTAGCTGTCAATTTGCCGCCAGAAGGAATGATAAGTCAGCGCCACATAGCCCAGGCTGAGCAGATAAAACCCCACATCCAGCAGTCTGCCCACTGCGCGCGCCAGCGTGTGGTTGCCGGCAAACGCGTTGTTCAAGAAGATCGCGCCCGAGCGGTGAAAGATGGATCCCAGCACAACGATCAGAATCGCGCAGCAATCCAGATAAATCGCGTAGTAGGTTCCCAGTAGCATCGTAGGTCTCCAAAGAATCGTGATTTGAACACGTTCAAATATAGATTAAGACCCACCCGTCTCTCATGTCAATAACATTTTTGAACATGTTCGGGGAATTTCCAGAGCCCGGGAGGAAAAGGCCTCGCCGGTCGACGCCGGTCAAGCCTCGATTTCGATCCTACTCACAGCCTTTCCACAGGCTCGAATCGGCCCAAGCCATTATGGTCCGGGCGGAAACGGGTATCCCTGCATCATCATCCGGCGGCGATGGGCACGGCGCTCGCAAATAATGACCACGACGATGACAAAGATGACAAAGACCGGAAGGGAAACAAGGAAGCCCGGGAACTGGACACGGTCATGACCGATCTCAACCGACTGAGGAGCATGGACGGCGCCGAGCATGGAGACAAAATCGTGTCCGACGCTCACGTTCTCGCCCAGATGGATGTCGGTGAAGAAACTCACCATGTCATGGCCAATCGATGAGTTGTCGGCAGCGCGAACGCTGCTGAAGAAGCTCACCGAGTCATGCCCCACCTGGCCATTGAGCCGGACATTACCGAAAAAGACAACCATGTCTTGATTAACTTTGCCCTCGACGCGAACGCTGCAAAAGAAGCAGACTGCGTCGCGGAAAGGCGTATCGGGAGTGACGTCAATGTTGCCAAAAAACGTGACGGCATCGCTATCGGCGCGCGCAGCCGCCGGGCCGGCCGCGAAGACCGCGGCGGCAATTAATAGAGCGGCGAGGATGGACAATTTCCCCGGCATTGAAACCAATATACGCGCCGGGTCTGAGATTGGTTCCCCGGCGCTCAAAATTCTTTGGCAGGGGAATCCGGGGGTGATTTACGGCGGTTCTCCAATTCGTGGGAATCTCAAGGGGCGTGCGATGTGGAGTTTCTTTAGGAAAACGCCACTGAAGAGTATCGGTTCCGCACTGCGCCAATTGGAGACCCGCTTTAGAACTCGAACCGCATGGCGAGCTGGATGCGGCGAGGAGCTCCCACGCTCGTGATTTCGCCAAACGAGCTTGAAGTTTCCACGTTGTCGATTCCCGAGCCGTTTACGTGATTCACAACGTTGTAGGCGCTGGCCGAGAAGCCAAGGCGCGGAGCCTCGTCGGCCTTGTTGGCGGTGATGGCGAAATCGTGGCCCCAGCGCAGGTCCAGGTCAACGTAGCCGGGACCGGTCTCGGTGTTGCGGGCAACCCCCTCGGGTCGCGCGTTAAAAAGTCCATCACCGTAAGGATCCGTGCCGGTGAGGATGGTCCAGGGGGAGCCGCTATTGGCGAAAATGCCGGCAGCAAGGTTCAACAGGCTCTTTTGGTCAAAGATTGCGTACATGCCCACGCGCTGCCGGCGGTCCCAGTTTGAATCAGACCACTCGTCATCCGGAGCGTACTGATTCTGTGGATACCACCACATTCCGCCGGTATTGGCTTCATAGTGCGACCACGTGTAGCGGCCGAAGCCGGTAAAGTACTTGTTCCAGCGGCCCCGGTAGGAGATGTCGAAACCGTTGCCAACATAGAACCCGGCCGGTTGCATCTGGCGGATGCGCCCGTAATCGAGGTTGGGCCGGACGGTATATCCGGATTCGGGGGTAGGTGCGTTTACGTCGACGGAGCGGAACATGTCGATGCCGCGCATGGAGTAGGCGCTGATGGTTCCGGTAGCCTTTTCACCCAACTGGCGCTCGATGGAGAGGCCGTAGTGAATCTGATATGGGATTTTGGCACCCGGCTCGAGCTCGACGATATTGGGCGGTTGAGCCGTGATGGCCTCGCAATCAGTGATGGGAACGCAGCCTGTTTGCGGAAGCGATGCGGGATCGAGCGAAAGCACGATGGAGCGCCGGCGCGCATTCGAATAGCGTTCAAGATCGAGCAGCGGACCGCCACCGAAGCGGTCGTAATAGATGCCGCCACCGCCGCGCAAAATCATTTTGGAATCTGGATCGAGAACCCACGCGAATGAGAGCCGCGGCGAAAAACCAAGGCGGCGTGCGGCAAGAAAGTTTTGCCAGTCGTAGCGCAGGCCGGGATTGATCGCAAAACGGCCATTGATCTTGATCTGATCCTGAACAAAGGCGCCCACTTCCTGCTGGTGGTAGATGAAGTGTGTATCTCCGGTGTTCAGCGAGTAGGCGGATGGCAAGTTTGCGGTGTAATTCTGAAGCGTAGATTCGAGCACGGTCACGCCGTCGGCGGCGAGAGTGGGACCGAAGGTATAGCTGCCCAGTTCGTTGGTCTCGTCGTCGAAAGCGCGGCGGCCCATGTGAGGGACGCCGATGCCGTACTTCACCAGGTTGCGTCCATGAGTCCAGGTCACAATATCTGAAAGCCGCGCGTTGTATTCGGTTCCGTACGAGTCATTTTGCGCGGAACCTGAGTAGAAATATCCAGGCAGGCTGATGCGCGGCGCCTCTGCAACATTCTGGTTGCGGTTGCCATCGTCTTCGGCAACCAGCGAAAGCTGGTTGAGGGTGGTGGCCGAAACCGCCGAGTCAACGTGGGTCACAAAGTCGGATTCGCGGTATTGGCTGTTATAGCCGGCCGCAGCCAGCGACTCGCCGCCAACGCCCTGGTTCTGTCCGGTCCAGTTCTGGTAGCTGTATTGCGCATACGCCGAATTGTTGCCGAACTGGTGCGAAGCGCGAACGCTGAATTCAGTGTCGCGCGTTGGTGCAGGTACATTGGCGTTGAACGCGCCGGTCGGATTCGAAAGCGTGGGTACGATGCTGGCACTGATTACTGAATCCAGGTCCTCTTCAGCGCGATTGAACGAGACCAGGAATCCAGAGTTCTTCGAGTGGGGAATGGGGCCTGCCGTGCTGCCTTCATAAATGCGGCGCTGTTCGAAGGGCTTCGACGGCGCCAGTGCGTTCTGCGCATTCATTGCCGAGTCGCGGAAATAGAAGTTGAACTCGCCGTGATAAGCGTCGGCGGCTGACTTGGTAATGATTTCCATCTGGCCGCGGCCGGGATAGTAATAGCGGGCAGAGTACGGATCCTGGTTAATCTGAACCTCGCGCACGGCGGAGGCAGAGACAGTTACGCGATTGGCCTCGACGCCATCCACCATCAACCCGCTGCCACCGGTGGCCGCAACGTCGGAGTCGAGAAACGCGCCCATTGCGCCCACAAAATCGTTGTCGAAGATGGGTAGGGATTTGAGGTCGCTCGCGGTCAATACTGAAGAATCGTGATTCTCATCGGTTGAAGTCAGATCCAGGTTTGTTTCGGCGTTGACCACAATGTTGGTGGCCGCCGGCGCAACCGCCATCACAATGTGAGTAGGAGCGGCGAGCTTGACCGCAGCCTGGGTGGCGACAGCCGGTACGCCAGGAGCGGAGATCGTGACCGCGGATTGAACAGTCTTGAATCCGTTCGCACTCACCACGAGCGTGTAAGAGCCCGCATGAGGAGCAATGACCTGAAAAGTTCCGTCGGCTGCCGATTGGAATTTGTCGATTGTCGTACCGGTCGCGTCAACAAGGTCAACTTCAGCGTTGGCAATCACGGCTCCGTTGGATGCGGAGACAACTCCGTGAAGATTAGGGCTTGGTGGAGGTGCGGGGGTTGCGGTTGTGCAGGCTAGGGCCACAAATGGCGCAAAAGCAAAGAAGGCAAGGCCAGAGAAAAAGGAACGCATCAGAAACCTCAGGCAATAAAGATGAAGCAAATTCCGTCAGGCATCCGCTTGATCGGCCCCCTTCTTTCCGAGGAGCCACGCCGTTCCCACGAAATTTGAACCTTCCGAGAATCCAGTCGCGCACCGGCCATAAGAAACCGCGCCTGTAGTTTACAATCCTTGGCGCGTTCGAGCGAAGCCTCTCTGTGTCTCATTTGAAATCATTTGGGATTTGGATGTAAACGCTTGCAACTCCGCCAACCAGCCAAATCGCCGGTAGAGACACTCAAAGGGCTACATAGAGATTTTCGCAGGAGTCAGAGCCGGCGTCCAGTCTGAAGCGCGGTCCACCAGAATGTCGGGGGAAACCTCCATCAGGTTCTGCGGACCGAATCCAAAGTGGCAGCCGATCGCCCACGCGCCGGCGTTGCGTGCCGTCTGCATATCCACCTTGCTATCTCCAATCATTGCCGTCTCTTCTGGCCCTGCGCCCACCTCTTCCATCAGTGACCGCAGCCCCATCGGATCCGGTTTTTTCGCCGGAAAGCTATCGCCGCCATAGATATGGAGGAAGTAGTCCGCCAGTCCCAGGCCTTCGCAGATACCGCGCGCCGGACGCACCGGTTTATTGGTCAGCACCGCCATCGCTCGGGTCACACTGCCGGGAGCGTCATGCAGCTCATGGAGAGCCTTCAGCGCCTCAAGCACACCCTCGTATGCATAGGTAAAGTCGAGCTTGTGTTCGCGATAGTACTGCAAAAAGAACTGGCAGCTTTTATCAAGCAGCTCAGCATCAACCGCTTCAGGCGTGGTATTGCCTGCCAGTGCCAGCGAGCGGCGAATCAACATGGGAACGCCGTTGCCCACGAAGCCGGCAATTGCGGGGTCGGGCAGGGGGCTTAAATGGAACTGCTTGAGTGCCGCATTCACGCTGTTGCACAGGTCCTGTGCGGAGTCGATGAGAGTGCCGTCAAGGTCGAAGACCAGCAGCTTGAGTTGCTCAACCGGGACGGGCCGCAAAACGTGAACCATGGCTCCAGTGTATCGGGAACGGCGCGGCTGAAGTGCAATCGGATCCTGCCGCAGGCAGCCCGTGAACATGCAAATCATCCGCGCCAAAGTTCTGCACTTAAAACATCGTTGCGGCTACAGCGATTCCGCAGTTACTGTGCCCCGAAGCCGCGAATGTTAGGTGGATTCTTCCTCAAGAAAAATCCACCTTGAATGAGCTGAAAATGGATACAACAACTGCGGAACCGCACTAGAACTCCAGCCGCAGCGAGCCCTGCAATACACGGGCCGAGAGATCGGCGCCGGTGGGAGTTACCGTACCCGGAATGGCGCCGAACTCGTTAGGCGGACTTGTCAGGTCCATATTGTTCTGGAAGCTCGGAGTCTGAAAGTTCGGATGGTTAAGAGCATTGAACGCGTCGCAGCGGAATTTCAGGTTGACTCCCTCACCCGGGCGGATCGGGAAAGTCTTGCCGAGCCCAAGGTCCGCGTCGAAGAAGCCGGGACCGCGCAAGTTGTTGCGCGAACCCATCTGAAAGCCCACAGGCCCCGTCCACTGGTTAAAGGCCGTCTCGGGATTCTTGAAAGTTGAGACGATGCCATCCGTCCCCACGGTCACATGGGACTTCTGAATCCCCCCCAGGTTGCCGGTTAGAATCGCAGGGTCTTCATTGGAGTAGCTCATGAGGAAGGCAATCGAGTTGGCCATGTAGGGCGTGCCGGTATGGTAGCTTGGTAAGCCGCTCAACTCCCATCCGCCAACAACTTCGTCGGCCCACAGTGGAACATTCGTCAGCAAGCTGCGGCCGCGGCCAAACGGCAACTGGTAAAGAACGTTACCGTCGAATACCTGGGTCTCGTCGAAGTCAGAGTTGCCGCGGCACAAGCGCGGGCGCAGGACATCGCAGATGAAGCCGTAACCCCCGTAGGCATAGGAGTTGGCAACAAAAGAGGTGTTGTCGAGAGAGTGCGACCAGGTGTAGTTCAGGTCGAACTGCAAACCGTGGCTGGTGTTCTTGTGCAACGTAGCCAACAAGCCGTGGTACGCGGAGAAGCCCAAGTCGGTGAAGAAGGTATTCTCAGAAAGCTGCGCGGCCATGCCTACGTTGGCAGGCAGTAGCCCGTAATAGGACATTAGTTCGACACTGTCTGCCACGTCGCCGCGCGCCGGATACGGGGCCATGTTTTCCGCGATAAAGGCCGTGTTGGTCACTCCCGTTCCGTTAGGATACAGCACGTTCTCGAAAAATGGCTGCGCCGGAACGCTGCTAAGAGGGGCATTCGGGTTTTGGCGCAGCCATGTGGTGAGGGCGGCCATGGCCTGGCTCAGCTTCTGTCCCGACACACTATCCGGGAAGTCGATAAGCTGCTCGGCGTCGGCCTGGGCCAGCAAGTGGCGTCCCAGGCGGCCTACGTAACCCAGCCTGAAGAGGAAGCCGCCACCGAACTCCTGT
>JASHVU010000537.1 GCA_030044455.1 Acidobacteriaceae bacterium
AGCATCGGCCTGATGGTGGGCGGCGTAGGAGTAATGAATATCATGCTGGTCAGCGTGACCGAGCGAACGCGCGAGATCGGCGTGCGCAAGGCCATCGGCGCCACGCGCCGCGATATTCTGCTGCAGTTCACCATCGAGGCGGTCACCCTCTGCATGGTGGGCGGCCTGCTGGGGATACTGTTGGGCTCGGTGCTGACGCTGATTCTGCACTTCGCGGTCTCGTTCCTGCACGCAGCGCTTTCGCCGATGTGGGTGGCCATCGCCTTCTTCGTTTCCTGCTTGATCGGGTTGGTCTTCGGCATCTACCCGGCGTGGAAGGCGTCAACCCTCGACCCCATTGAAGCGCTTCGCTACGAATGAGGCACAACCAGCCGGTCAGAGTAACCCCAGACCGGTGCTGTATAGTCAAAAAGGAATGGGATCGACTGACAACAAAGCCGCGAGCGCGGCAAATCATACCAAACAGGGTTTCGTCTATCTACCCCTCATTGCCGGATGGCTGGTTCCGGGGGCGGGTCATTTTCTCTTGCGCAAATGGGGCCGCGGTACTTTGCTGGCCATCTCGATCATTGCGTTGTTCGCTCTTGGACTGGCAATGGACGGCAAGCTCTACACCAGCGCACAGGACATCCTTGCCCTTCTCGGCCTGGCCGGCGACCTGGGCAGCGGGCTGATGTATTTTGTGGGCCGTATGCTGAGCCTGGGCGGCGACCCCGTGCAGTTCACCACCGCCGACTACGGCACCAAGTTTATCGAGTTTGCCGGCCTGCTCAACGTAATTGCCGCAATCGACGCGCACAATCTGCGTACCGGGAGGAAGTCTTCATGATCAGGCCCTCCCACTTCACGTCATTGCTGCTGGTGGCAATTTTCGCCTCGACGGTCTTCGGCATCACGATGCGCGAAACGCCGAAGCGCATGGTGCGCTATGGCCTCTATTGCTTCACCCTGTTTGTGGGCTCGGCGATTCTGCTGAGCTGGGTGATGTACTTTATGGCCCGGTAATCGCGGCCAGGGTCGGGCACTCAGACTTTGCAGTGAAGAAAGAAAAACTCCCGGGTCACACACTTCCCGAGTCACTCCCCGTCGGGTGCTCGTTCACATTTCGGTCCACTGTCACCATGAGCTGTTTTGCTTTCCTGTAGACGTTTGCCACAGCCAGCGTCCAGAGAGGAACGAAATCCACCCCCGGCACCAGTTTGGCGGCAAACGATGGCAGGAACTCCCAGTGCCAGCCAAGCAGATAGCTCAGCACGCCAGCGACGACAAGATCTAAGATGTCGTCGGCCGGCGACGCAGCTCCCTCGACGAAGAGAGGGAAAATGGCAAGCTGCAAGGCGTCCGCGAGAATCGCCACAATGAGGGCGGCCCGCATGCGCGGTCCCGGTGAGATGGTGGTAGCGCCTCGGTTCACTTCAATTCGACCCTCGGCAATCTGGCCGTAAAACCAGATTACGGCAAAACCAGAGTTGGTGTGCCCCGGCGGTTTCAGTGCAAGGTCGGCGCTCCTTGGGGTCGCGCTGACTTGAGGATGGTGCCTTTGGGATACAGCAACTCCGGTTTTGCGCTAGCTCTTGCGCGCTGGTTCTGAATGAAACGGCGGCCAGTCGCCTGCGGCAAGGGATAACAGCGGCTTTTCCCAAAATCCCGCATACCTCCCGTATATCGAGTCCTGACCGCGGCACTTTCAATTCGTTAAGTGGTTGGCCTATTGCAGCAACTGGCCTATTTGCGAAAAAGCAATCGTCTGCTTAGTCGATAGACAGGCATTTCACCATCAGTCCTAAAGGACACTCTAATTTCGACGCCAGGCCAGGGTCGGCGTGTTGCATCTCTTCGAGCAGCGCGTCCACCGTGACGCGAAATGCGCGTTTGAGTTCCACTGGTTCCAAAGAGCGAGCCAGACATTCTGCAGCTCGGACCATTTGGTCCTGTGGAAGATCGTCGAGTCCTCTCCCCTGCACGGAAGCCACTCCGTGACGCTTGCACGTCAGCGCCAGCACGTTGTCTCGCATTCCGCTCAACATATGTTCTGCCTGCAACAGGCGAGACCGTGCAAGACTCGAACGCACGTGCAGCGCGTACAGCCATGCCATCCCGATCAGATCGTTTGAATCCGGAACCGGTGCTGGAATCGACTCTCCGGCAGCGCCAAAGATCAGCCTGAATCTTGGACCGATCGCGCGCAATTCGCTGGAGGGCCAGAATGAGAGATCGACCTGCAGAGTGTTGTCGAGCAGAAAGACACGATACAAAATGCTGCCGCGCCTTACATCGTAGTTCGCCACAGCCGCATAGTTGCGGTATAAACGCGAAGTCCAGTCAGCAAGTACCTGATCCAAATCGGCTTCAGGGACCAGACACAAAGCGAGGTCAATGTCAGACCAGCGATCCTCCATCCCGATCGCCGCCGAGCCTAAATGTGCGGCGCCGCCGATACGTGCGTCTGTCTTGGCGGCAGCAACCAGTTCCCCCCGAATTTGCTCCCGCTCCTGTGCAGAGAAAACTGTAACGTCATCCATGTCCTTAGCCTTTATTCCGGGCTTCATTTGCTGGAATTCGAGAATGCCAAACCACCAGGATCGAGGCAGAGGCCAAGTATAACGGAGCCCACTGTCACAATCAGGCAAACGCTCAGATTAAGCCCAGAGGATCTTCGTCTCGTGAGTTCTGGTCAGGCGGCCGCCGATATTTCTCCAACCCGAATGACGTATGGATGACAAGTGGGTGGTTCGACAACCGGGACCACTGAAACAATGCCGAATTCCGGCCGTCTTCTGCCCGGCTCGAGCCATTTGCGTTATCCTGATCCCGTACTCGCTCGCCGGTCCTCATCCGGCGCGGAGCCTGCTCATGGGCGAGTTTGTGCTGAATATCAACGGGTCTCACCTCA
>JASHVU010000538.1 GCA_030044455.1 Acidobacteriaceae bacterium
GTCCAGGCCCATGGCCATCAACACGTGGCTCGGCTCGGTCGATCCCGAGTGGCACGCCGACCCTCCGCTCACCGCAACGCCCTTCAAATCGAGCGCAATCACCAGCGCCTCGCCTTCAAGCTGATTGAAGGTAATATTTGCGGTGTTCGCCGCTCGCGGCGCGCCCGCGCCATTCAACCGCGTTCCTTCAATCTTCAGCAGCCCAGCCTCAAGCCGGTCGCGCAACTTTACGAGCCTCTCAATCGTTCCGTCTTCAAGGCTCTCCATCGCCAGTTCCGCCGCGCGTCCCAACCCCACAATGCCCGGCACGTTCTCGGTTCCTGCGCGCTGCCGGCGCTCATGGCTTCCGCCCACCAACAATGGATCAATCGGCGTCCCGCGCCGCATGTACATCGCACCCACTCCCTTAGGCCCGTGCATCTTGTGCGCGCTGATCGAGAGCAGGTGGCAGCCGATGCGCCGCACATCAATTGCGACCTTGCCCGCGGCCTGTACTGCGTCGATGTGGAAGAAAGCGCCAGCTTCGGATGCAATCTTCGCGATCTCTTCGACCGGCTGCAGCACTCCCGTCTCGTTGTTGGCCAGCATCACGCTGATGAGCCGCGTGTTCGGCTTGAGCGCCTGCCTGATCTGTTCGGGGTCGATCAGCCCATCGGGGCGGGGCCCCACCAACGTAACTTCGACTCCGCGTTCGGCCACGCGATCGGCCGCCCGCAGCACCGCCGAGTGCTCAATCGAAGTAGTGATCAAGTGGTCTCCGGGCCGCAACAGGCCGAAGACCGCGGTATTATCGCCCTCAGTGCCGCCGGAGTTGAAAACAACCTCGGCCTCGCGACAGTTAAACATCTGCGCCAGCACTTCGCGCGCGTGGTCGACGGCCTTGCGCGCCTCCTGACCCTGGCGATGAATCGACGAAGCGTTGCCGTACACTTCAGTCCAGTATGGACGCATCGCTTCAACCACCTCGGGCAGCAGAGGCGTGGTGGCATTGGCGTCCATGTAAACGCGGTTCAGGGAATAACGCTCCAGTATTTATTGTACGGGAATTTGGGTTGCGCGCTTCAATCTTGCTGCCTGCATCGGGCGATGACAACAAACTTCACCCCGATCTGATACATTTCCTTCACGCGGCCCCCAATCCACTGGAGGATTGAAGAATGTCTCAAATAAACCGAGTTGCACGTAGTGCCGGCGTCTGCACCCTGCTTTTCGCTCTCTCTACGCTGGCGGTGGCGCAAACCCCCGCACCCGCCAAACCCGCCGTCGGCACGGCTGTAGCCCCCGCTCAAATCTACGACAAGCTTCTTACAACAGTTGAAAAGGAGTTTGTCTCGGCGGCCGACGCTATGCCCGATGACAAGTTCGACTTTGCTCCCACCCAGGGCGAGTTCAAAGGCGTGCGCACTTTCGGCGAACAGATTAAGCACGTGACCGAGGCGAACCTCTACTATTTTCACGATCCCGCGACGCCTCTTCCTGATATTCGCGCCAGCGTGGATAAACTCAAGACCAAGGCCGAGATCATGCAAGCGCTGAAAGACTCATTCGAACAGGCTCACGCATTCGTGAACGCAATCACGCCGGACAATGCATTTATCACCCTGCCAAACGGCGGTACCCGCGCGGGAATGGCGGCAGGCGGAACGGCGCATATGCTGGATCACTACGGGCAGATGGTCGAGTATCTGCGCATGAACGGCATTGTGCCCCCGGCAAGCCGTGGTTCGAACTAGCTCGGTATCATAGTCAAGAGCGCTATTCGCGCCTGACGGGTGACAAGTAAATGGATGAGGATGTGACGCAAGACCAGGATAGGAATAGCACTCAGCCTCGCATCCTCATCGTTGGCTCCGCCGGTCAGCTTGGCGTTGAGCTGCAGAAAAGTTATGCTGGCACGGGCCCAATTACCGCCGTCGATCTGCCCACGATCGACATAACGAACGAGGCCCAGCTTCGCGCTTTCATCCGCGAAACCGATCCTCACATCATCCTCAACGCCGCTGCTTACACGGCGGTCGACCGGGCGGAGTCGGAGCCAGAATTGGCATATGCTGTCAACGCCGAAGCTCCGCGCATCATGGCCGAGGAGAGTTTGCGTTCGAATGCGCTGCTCATCCACTACTCCACCGACTATGTCTTCGACGGAACGAAGGCCGGTCCGTGGCTTGAGACGGACACTCCCAACCCGCTCAGCGTGTATGGCGCAACCAAGCTCGCCGGCGAACAATCCGTTGCCAGCGTTGGCGGCCGGTACTTGATCTTTCGAACCAGCTGGGTCTACGGTAGCCACGGCAAGAATTTCCTGCTGACCATGTTGCGCCTGGGGCAGGAACGCGATCAACTCTCCATCGTCGACGATCAGATCGGCGCGCCCACCACGGCGAATTTACTGGCCGCCGCCACACGCTCGATTGTCGCGGCAATCCAAGGCGGAGAATTTGGCGAAGCGGCATCGTGGTCCGGCCTATATCACATGACCTGCTCAGGATCTACTTCGTGGTTCGGATTCGCGCAGGCGATCTTCAGCCGCGCATCTCGTATGTTGGGAGCGAAGACACCAACCCTCACTCCGATCTCGACAAGTGCGTACCCCACACCCGCGCAGCGTCCGCATAATTCGATTCTTTCCAACGAAAAACTGAATAGGCGATTCGGCGTCGCTCTTGGCACCTGGGAATCAGCGTTGGACGATGTGTTCGCAGTCTTAATGGCGGAATAGAAGAGCTGAAACGCCTACCTCGTACCCAGATACGCGTCGAGCAGCGTCTTTGCCGCACGAAGTGAGGTAGTCTTCCCTTCGACGACCTCGCGCTCCAACGCCGCCGTCCGCTCTCGTACTTGAGAATTGGCCTCAAAGTGCTGTCGCAGTTCCTGTTCAATCAACTCGCGCATCCACTGCCGCTGCTGCTCGTTCCGCGCCGCCTGGCGCCAGCCATTGCCGCGCATAAGTGCTGAATGCTCTTCCACCACTGCCCACAATTCGCGAATTCCCTTGCCCGTCCGCGCGGAGCAGGCGAGCGCACACGGGGTCCAGCCGGAAACTGCCTTGGGAAACAGGTGCAGCGCATTTTTGATCTCGCCGCATGCCTTCTCGGCCGCCTTCAAGTTTGCGCCGTCGGCCTTGTTCACAATTATTGCGTCGGCCAGCTCCATCACGCCCCGCTTGATGCCCTGCAGCTCGTCGCCCGCGCCCGCCAGTGTTACCAGAAGAAAAAAGTCCACCATCCGGCGCACCGCAGTTTCGGTCTGCCCCACGCCCACGGTCTCGACCAGCAAGTTTGAGTAACCGGCTGCCTCGCACAGCAGCATCGCTTCGCGCGTACGTTGCGCCACGCCGCCGGCTGCTCCGCGCGTCGGCGAGGGACGGATGAAAGCATCCTCGCTGGCGGCCAGCGCTGTCATCCGTGTCTTGTCACCCAGGATACTGCCACCTGAAATTTGACTGGTGGGATCGACGGCCAGCACCGCGACTTTCTG
>JASHVU010000539.1 GCA_030044455.1 Acidobacteriaceae bacterium
ACGCAAAGTCGCTCAGCGACCTCAACAGCGACGGCTTCACTCCCATCTTCGCCAGCATGTTCCAGGCTCACTTGCCCGACCCAGCAAACACGCCGCTTTACTTTGACCCACCCGCACATCTCGTCAACGGCAAAATTGTCATCGACTCCGCACTAATGGCCCGCCTGCGCGATAACTTGTTCATTGAATCCCTTATCCCAAAATACGCCGACAATCTCAAATCTCTCCACGGCCTAAAAATTGACTGGCCCCGCAGCGACGGCATATGGGACCATGTCTTCGCTAACCAGGCCCTTACCTACAAGCTCAATGAGTTCGGCATTCCGCACGAAGCGGAAGAGTTTAACGGCACGTGGATTAATGGCACATCGGGCGGCGATCCCTACTGGGATGGCCCAGACAACCGCATCTACAACGAAGTTCTTCCCTTCTTCCGCAATCATCTCGACTTCTAAGAATTTCCCCACAAAGAAAAACCCCACTCAGCCCATATTGATTCAGGCTCGCATGGGGTAGCCCGATACGAGGGAACTGGTGATGGCGACTTGGCTGAGAACTTCGATTGCGTAGCACAGTGAATGAAAAAAGGATTGCCATAATGGATGCTCGGTGTCAAAACGAAAAGATGACGATGAGCCGTCGGGACTTTGGTATCGCAGCTTGCGGCACTGCGCTCGCGCTTACGTTGCCGTTGGACACGGCGGCGCAATCTGGCACTTCGCAAGCCGGTGGAAAGGAGTCCGAAGCGATCGATCCTGCCTCTCTAGTGGATCCGGAACTCTTACCGTTTCTACAGCCATTTATTGCGGCAGCCGCGAAGGAGCCACATCCGGTTCGAACTCTCGCGAGTTATCGCACCGAATCCGCGGAAGCGCAGGAAAAATATGCTTTCAGCCCGTCGCCCCCGGTTGAAGACCGGACGATATCCGGACTTCCGGGACAGCCCGATGTGCGCGTCTTTGTCGTTGGTGCGGCGCCAGGAAAACTGAAGCCTGCGAAATTGCACGTCCAGGGAGGCGGCTATATTACTGGTCATGCCGGCGATGCTGTTCCCAACATGCAGAAAGCCGCGACTCGGTTCGGATGCGTGGCGATGAGCGTCGACTATCGGCTTGCGCCCGAGACACCTTTTCCTGGTCCTCTTAATGACAACTACGCCGCCCTGTTGTGGCTTCACCGCCACGCCGCAGAACTCGGTGTCGATCCTGACCGAATCATCGTGGCCGGAGAGAGTGCCGGAGGAGGTCATGCGGCGATACTGGTGATCGCGGCTCGCGACCGCGGAGAGGTCCGTCTACGCGCCCAAATTCTGACTTACCCGATGCTCGATGATCGCACAGGCACATCTCGTCCAGTTCCTCACCATATAGGTGCATTCGTTTGGCGCCCAGAAGACAACCGCTTCGGTTGGAGTTCGATGCTGGGACAACCCGCAGGAAGGGACACCGTGCCCTCCGGTTCAGTCCCAGCACGTGTGGTCGATCTTCGGGGACTACCTCCTACCTTCATTGGGGTCGGCTCTCTTGATCTCTTCGTCGAGGAAGACATGGAGTATGCACAGAGGTTATTGGACGCAGGCGTTCCAACCGAGTTGTACGTGGCGCCCGGCGCATATCATGGCTTCGACGCCTTCGTCCCAGAGGCCGAGGTGTCGATGATCTTTCGCGAGGCGCGTGACGGAGCAATTCGGCGAGCATTTTCGACCTGAGCAGATAGCTAGATCGTCCTCCGGCGGCGGCTCGCTTCTGGATCGGCGCTTCACTATAAGCGAACTCACGTAGACTTCCAGTTTCTGCTGGAATCGACTGGCCTCGAAGCGACGGCATCTCGGACCACGTCTATGCCAACAAGGCACTCAGGTATAAGAGGAACGAGTTCGGCATCGTCCATGAAGCCGAAGAGTTTAACGGTACATGGGGTGGCGATCCCTACTGGGATGGCCCCGACAACCGCGTCTGCAACGAAGTTCTTCCCTTCTTCTGCAACCATGTCGATTTTTGAAGCTTTCTGCAAGAGAAGAGTCAACGATCACACAGAGTCTCGCCGGCTGGAAGAACGCGTAATTGATGAAGTCCTATGTGCATCTGTCCGGCGTGTAGAAGACGTATTTCTCGCAAGCGGGCTTTCGGCGATTCGCCCCCTAACGGAGGTCCCCATCAATCCTGTATTCTTTCGTCTGTTACACATCCGAAGCTGGCGCTCTGGACTGCGCGGATGTATTTGCCCAAAGTCCCCCGCGTCGCCTTGTAAGCGGGCATCTGCCATGCCATCCTCCGCCGGGCAAGTTCGTCGTCCGAGAGATCAACAGAAATCTGGTTATGAGTTGCGTCGATCGATATGTGATCTTCATCCTGAATCAACGCTATGGGGCCGCCGACCTGAGCCTCGGGCGTGACGTGACAAACGATGAAACCGTGAGACCCGCCCGAAAAGCGACCATCCGTGATGAGCGCGACATCTTTCCCGCGACCGGCCCCGACAATCGCCGAAGTCGGCGTAAGCATCTCCGGCATACCTGGTCCGCCTTTGGGGCCCTCGAAACGAATGACAACCACATCACCTTTCTTGATCTTCCCGGCTTCGAGAGCCTTCAACATCAGCTCTTCCGAGTCGAACACTCTCGCCGGGCCAGCGAACTTCAAGCCTTCCTTCCCCGTGATCTTAGCGACGGCCCCTTCTGGAGCCAAATTGCCGCGAAGGATTTGCAGATAGCTCGTCTGTTTTAGTGGATTCGATGGCGGCCTCACGATCTGTTGGCCGGCTTTGAGGCCAGCTAGATCGGACAAGTTTTCCTGCACTGTTTTCCCGGTTACGGTTAGGCACTCCCCATGAAGCAGACCGGCTTCCAAAAGCAATTTGCAGACCGCGGGAAGTCCTCCGACTCCGTGCAGATCTTCCATCACATACTCCCCGCTGGGTTTGAAATCCGCTAGTAGCGGAGTGCGGTTGCTGATTGCCTGAAAATCTTCGATTGTGAGCGGCACATCGACTGATCTCGCCATTGCGATCAAATGAAGCACAGCGTTTGTCGAGCCGCCGAGTGCGCAGACCACCGTGATCACATTTTCGAACGCCTTACGCGTCATAATTTCGCGCGGTTTAATGTCCTGTTCGAGCAGGACGCGTATCGCCGCACCTGCATTCAGGCATTCGTCGAGCTTTCCCGGATCCTCTGCGGGCGTGGAGGAACTGTAAGGGAGACTCATGCCCAAGGCTTCAATCGCAGAGGCCATTGTGTTCGCGGTGTACATGCCTCCGCAGGCGCCAGCTCCTGGGCAAGCATGCCGCACAATGGCCT
>JASHVU010000540.1 GCA_030044455.1 Acidobacteriaceae bacterium
GGCGCTAGGCAGATCAACAGGCATGGCGATTATCTTTAGGATAAGGGACTGAGGGACCAGGCACCAGGAACTGAAGGAACGAGGAGACGCTCATGAAGAGTCATACCGAATACCTGGCATTTGAGACCCGCAAGCGGCGAGAGATGGTGCACATTACTGACGAGGTGGAACAAATTGTGCGGCGCAGCGGCGTAAGAGACGGACTTTGTTTTGTCTCGCCCATGCACATTACGGCGGCAGTTTATGTGAACGACCATGAGAGCGGGCTTATTGAGGATATCGGCAAATGGCTCGAGGAGCTGGCCCCGGCGCGGCCCGACTACAAGCACCACCAGACCGGCGAAGATAACGGCGACGCGCACCTCAAGTCTCTGCTTCTGCATCATGAGACGACTTTGCCGGTGACCAACGGCAAGCTCGATCTGGGCACATGGCAGCGCGTGTTTTATGCGGAGTTCGACGGCCAGCGGCGCAAACGGGTGATTGTGAAGGTGCTGGGGGTGGAGTGAGAAAAGCGGCAAGTCAGCAGGTCAGCGAGTCAGCGGACCCCAAAATGAAGGTCACGGGGACTACGCGAATCTTCGACTCGTCCGCGCATCCTGTGAGAACGATTCCCAGCCAAATCTTCGTCATATTCACCGGTTCAGGTGTCTCCCCTCCAGCTAATACGAGCCTGCTCAAGGGGCTGACTCGCCGACTTTCTGACTCGCTATTCGTCGGTGATTTTGCGCCAGGCGCCGGGCTGGGAGGGCGGCGCGGCCTGCCCGGGTGGGGTGAAATTAATCTTTGTTCGGGGCAGAACCACGAGGTCGACGCGACGGTTTTCGGCGCGGCCTTCGGGCGTGTCGTTGGTTGCCACCGGATGAAACTCGGCATATCCGGCAGCCGACAGACGTTCGGGCGCAATCAGTTTCTCGTCGAGGATCAGGCGTGCAATGTGTGTGGCGCGGGCCGAAGAAAGCTCCCAGTTTGAATCGAACTCGTCGTTATGAATGGGAATGTTGTCGGTGTGCCCTTCAATGCGCAGGTCGTAGGGTGTCGCGCCCAGGCGTGCTGCAATCTGACGCAGAGTGGGCAGGGTTTCCGGCTTGGGCACGGCAGAGCCCGAGGCAAAAAATCCGGCTTCGCGCAGGCTGATCACCAATCCGTCGCGCCCCATCCTGATGGAGACGGTATGCGTCGCCACCTGGTCACTGAGCGCCTGGGTGAGATCGCGGCGGATACGCTCGAGATCGTCTTTGACCGCGGCGGGAGCAAGCACATCTTCACCCATCACAATATTCATAGGCACGACGGGGTGGTCGGCAGTTGCTGTGGCGCCGGCCGTATCTGAGGGCTTGCGCGTGGCGTCGGGGAAGATGCCCAGCGAGCGGAAGGCCGCATCGATGGCAGCGGAAACGACCTGTTGTTTCTTCTTGTCGGCATTGGCCGAGGCGTAGAGGACCACAAAAAAGGCGAACAGAAGCGTGATGAAGTCTGCGTAGGAGACCAGCCATCGGTCGTGGCTGACGCGGCTGCGGGGCACCCGTGCTCTCATGCGGCGCGCTCCTGTTTTTCCACGCCCAGGTCGTCGACAAAGCCGGCCAGCTTAATCTCAAGCATGCGCGGATTGAGCCCTTCGAGGATGGAGATCACGCCTTCGAGCATCATCTCGCGGCGGCGATGGCGCTCGCGAATGCGAAGGCGCATCTTGCCGGCGAAGGGGAGGAAAAAGAGATTGGCAATGCCCACGCCGTAGATGGTGGCCACAAAGGCCACGGCAATGCCGCGTCCCACTTCCTGCATATCGTCGAGATGATGCATCACCTGGATCAGGCCGAGGACGGCGCCGAGAATGCCGATGGTGGGAGAGAAGCCGCCGGCCGATTCAAAGACCGCCGGCAACCGTTCCTCGTCTTCGGCAATCGAATCGAGACTGACGCGCATGATCTTGCGCAGCTCGGCCGGCTCGGTGCCGTCGACCGCCAGCATCAGGGTCTGCTTCAGGAAGGGATCGTGGATGGTTTGCAGATCGGCATCGAGCGAGACCACGCCCTGGCGGCGGGCCTTGTTGGCAAAGGAAATGAGCAGCTTGATGATGTGGCCTTCCTGCTTGCGCGGCGCGGTAAAGATGTGGCCCAGGCTGCGAAATGCAGCGAATACGGTAGTAAGAGGAAACTGCAGCATGACCGCGCCCAGCGTGCCGCCAAACACGATCAGGGCCGCAGTAGGCTGCAGAATCTGGCCCAGGTTGCCGCCTTCGATGAGCAGGCCGGCCACAATTCCGGTGATGGCCAGAACAACGCCGCCAATGCTCGCCTTATCCATAAACTGCTCCTTGGCCCAAGTGGCAGATGCGGGGAGAATGTTTCAAGGCGCTTATCGCTCGCTAAGTTCGGCAGACTTTTTGGCAGACGAATGCCGCGAATCGGCAATATCAAGGCTGGCCAGGGCTGCGACCCTATCCAGGTCGTCGAAGTGCTTCATGCGCCGGCCCACCACGGCCAGCAGCCGTGCGCGATATACGAGCACCCGCTCGATGACCTCGCCGATTTCCTCGCGCACAATCAGCTTTTCTCCATTAATAAGGGTGAGCATGGTGTCGGGCGAAGCTTCAGCGGTCTTGATCAGGTCGCTGTTAACGACCATCGTGTTGCCGTTCAGGCGGGTCAGTTCGATCATGGCCGTGATCTCCTTTGCGGAGTTTATCGGCGAGCGGGAGGAAAAGTTAAAAAATTAAAATCCCGCCGACAAAAGTGTCCTGCCCCGGGACACTCGGGGCAGGAGGATAAAGTCGCAAAGCCAAAAGCCGAAGAAGGGGCCAGATGCGACGGTTCCAAACCGAGAGCAGCGACCCATGGACCAAGAAAGGGAAGCGCATCCGGAAGTAGGCCGCAAATCACCGCATCCAACAAGGAGAACCCCATGTCCCTGGGTGTCTTGAATAATCTCTCCGCGGTGTATGCGGAGAACAGCCTCAACAGTACCAACAACAGCCTGAACACCGTGTTGCAGCAGTTGTCTTCGGGTTCGAAGATCAACTCCGGCGCGGATGATGCAGCCGGCCTTTCGCTGGTCAACGGCCTGGAGGCCAACCAGACGGCCCTGACGCAATCGGAAACCAATGCGACAGAAGGCGTAGGCATGTTGCAGGTGGCCGACGGCGCTCTTTCACAGGTCACCAGCCTGCTCAACCGCGCCGTAACGCTGGCCACTGAAGCCTCGAACGGCACGCTGAACTCCACGCAGGACGCGGCCGCCAACCAGGAATACCAGTCGATCCTTTCCGAGATCAACAACATCGGCAACACCACGACCTACAACCAGAACCAGGTCTTCAACGGCGCCGCGGCCGGCGTATCCATTTATACCGGCGATTCCTCTACGCAAAGCGCCTCGGTTGACGATCTCTACTTTGCGCCGCTGTCTTCGGCCGATGTGGGCGATTCCGGCGGCACCGTTCAGCAAAGCTCTGCCGGCCAGTTCGTCGATCTGTCGTTGGATACGGCCGGAGCCCTGACCACGGCTGCGACTATGGGCGACACGGTTAGCGGTGCGCTGACCTTCACCATCACCAACCAGGATGGCACGACGAGCACCGTCGCCACCACGGCCACCACGGTTAGCGGGTTGATCCAGGAGATCAACAAGGACGGAATTCCCGGAGTCACCGCCAGCTTTACCACTTCTGGCGCAGCTGGAATCGGCTCCGGCGTCGAAGCTACCGCCGATACGGGCATCCTGCTCACCAACACCAACAGCAACGTCAGCATTACCACCACTCCCAGCACGCTCGAAGACACCACCAGCGTTCAGACCGCAGCCGGAACGGTCACGGCCAGCACCAAGGCCATGAATACCATCGAGTACGTGACGGCCGCCGGCGGCGACACCACTGCCGATCTGGCTGCCACTAACCTGACCACGCAGGGCAACGCCGAGTCAGCGCTGACCACTCTGAACGGCGCCATTGCCGACGTGGCTGCGCAGGACGGCTATATTGGTGCGCAGATCAACACTCTGAATTCGGTCAGCTCAGTGATGAGCACGCAGTCAGAGAACATTGAGTCGGCGCAGAACGCGGTGCAGGCCACCGACTATGCTTCGGCATCCTCCGACATGTCGAAGTACGAGATCCTGAGCCAGACCGGCATCTCGGCCCTGGCGCAGGCCAACTCCCAACAGCAGGAAGTGCTCAAGCTGTTGCAGTAAACCCGACGGCCCGGGAGCGGATATGCTGCCGGGCCCAAACCCAACCGAGGCTCCGGCGCGGAATGTGCAGCGCCGGGGCAAAATCAAACGCCGATTGGCGCAAACTTGGGCAGGGCGACCTTGAGGGACGCCCTGTTCTGCGTTTGAATCCCTTGGCCGATTGTCATGAGCCGTTTCCAATCCGCCGGTTGAAAGACTGGCTCGGCTACTGCTTCCAATCTCACGGGAGGCTGCAATGGGCACAGTAGGGCTGAGTTTCGGCTCGCCGACCAGCGGCACCGGTTTCAATGTGAGCCAGACCGTCTCAGAGATTGTGGCCAATCTCCAGAATGTCGAGGCGCCGTGGCAAAACCAGCTAGCTTCACTCGAAAGCCAGGACACGGTCATTTCCAACCTGGGCACGCTGGTCTCGAATCTGTCGAACGACGTGAGCTCGCTCACCGACTTTAACGGAATTCTGGCCGAGAAGACGGGCTCAAGCTCGAACACGAACGTTCTTGAGCTCACTTCCGCTTCGACCTCGGCAGTCGCCGGT
>JASHVU010000541.1 GCA_030044455.1 Acidobacteriaceae bacterium
GCGGGCGCATCAAGGCCGACGAGCTCATAACGCTGGCCTGACACCTCAACCGCAGCCGAATTCGCTCCGCCCCAGCGCGCATCGCCCTGGTTCATGCGTCCCCAACTCCGATCGCCGGTAATCAGCTGGTAAATCCCGCTCGCGTGCGTAAAAACCGTCATCCGCTGATTGCCAGTCAAGAAGAACGGATCATCGGGAATCATCGGTGCGTCGTCGCGCTGCGGGCTGTTCGGGAATCGCATTGGGCCGGAGTAATGGTAGGCGGGCAGTCCGTAGTCGTCTTCGATCCAATCCCCCAGCGATGAAGCTGATGTGCCAGGCGCGGCCCACGACGGTGTATTGGATGCAACAAGAGAGGTGGCCGCGAGCATTCCAGCTCCGGCTAAGAAAGTGCGTCGGGTAAGGCGGTCATCGGCATATGACATAGAAAGCCTCCGGAAGGACGATTTTCCCCCGCAGGAATTCTACTTCTGCTGGCCGGACCGGCCTGATCGAATTGGCGCGGCCTTGGACGCCGCGCAGTCCCGCGAGCTAACCCGCTGAGTTGCCCGCCTGCCGCCCCGCTGCTCCTCAGAACCCTCCCCGCCGGCTCGGTTAGTCTTCTCAGTGGATGTTCTGAAAAGCTTTGGCGATCAGCGCGACATTGTTCGGAGCCTTATCGGAGGGTTGCACCGCGGTTAGGCAAATCCCGTTGAGCCGCGCCTGAGCTTCCAGAAACGTGACAGGCTTCCACATTACGACGAAAGCATCGCCGCCGCTTCCTTTTAGCTTTTTGATACCAACCTCCTCCTGCCACGTGAATTCGGGCTTCGACGTCAGCATGTACTCCTTCCGATATGTCGCCAGGGGGCCTACTGTAAAGCCCTCAATCAGACCATGCAAGTGTGTGTCCAGATTCACTTCCACTTGGGATTTGGCATCGTCAATCCATTCGACAAGGTCGAATCCTGCCTTGATCCCGATGTTGGTCTGATAAATGTAACCCTTCAGAGCCTCACCAGAGCTTCGCTGCTCGCTCAGGAAGATATAGCTGTGTCCGGCGGCCTCCTTCACCTCATTGATGCGCACGAGGAAGTAGCCGCTGGTTTTCTTCATGGCCTCGAGGGCTGTATTTAGGCGTTCGCCTTCCGACAGCTTGATCGCTTCCTTACTAGAACCGTAATCACTCAGATCTGCGCCGGCGAGAATCTGGCACAATCGCGGGGCGCTTTCTCCGCAACTCCATATCCCTGTGATGGCACACTTCCAGTACTCCCATTCCGATATCCCCAGGTCGTCCTTGGTCAAGGCAAGATCTCTCAGAGCCTTCAGGCCTTTCTCTGCCTGCACGCCGCTCGAGTTCGTCTTCGGGCAGCAAAGGCGGATGGTGTGACAGAGCTGTTTATGCAGCGGATCGACCTCCCGGCTGGCCATTGCTTTCCTCCTTTCGGGGATCTCGCTCGTTCCCCTATCCGACATTACTATAGCCCAGGAGCTCATTTGCGATGCGATCAGTTCCGTTCTGATCGCTGTTAGTTTTCTGAAATTGAATCGCAACTGATTGATCTGCGTGCAACTGCGACTCATGGCCCTTGGACCAACTTCGCGGAGAATGATTCCTTCCACAGCGAGCGGTTGCTTCTGGAATCCGACCTTCATTTCACGGTCCGCCGCCCCAATACATACAAATCATTCTCTGAGAGCCATGGTCGAGAAAGCGATGGTACTGGGTTTTGCGAGTCCGGCAACTACAAACTAGAACCGCATCCGCATACCAAACTGAATCTGCCTCTCGCGGAGCAGGTCAGTGCCGTTGATCGAAAGCGGCTGGCCGAACGCGGTTGTGTTGGCCTTCAGGCCGGTGAGGAAGTTCAGTGTCGGAAAAGCTGATTCGGTTCCCGGCTCGAGGTAGTAGCCCGTGGTTTCGAGCTCGGTCACGTTCTGATGATTAAATAGGTTGAAGCTCTCAGCCATCAACTCCAGATCGCGCATGTGCCCCAGGTCGAATCGCTTGGCGAGTCGAAGGTCGGCCTTCCACGTGTGCGGATAACGATAGGTGTTGCGGCCCACTCCATACACGCGGTTGTCGCCGCCCGAGCCGTTCATTCCGGGCCCGAGTCCTGCGATCACGGCGCCTGTGTCTTGATCAACCAGCTCCGGCAACGAACCTGAAGTGCGCATGGTGAATGGCGACCCGCTACGGAACTGGCCAATGCTCGAAAGCATCCATCCATTGCCGAGCGATCCGGCGAGTTTCTTCAATTGCCACGGCGTTTCATACATAGCCGTGGCTGCGGCCGAGTGGCGCACGTCCAAGTCGCTTACTCCGTATTCCTGGTTGAAGTCTGCCGGATCGAGAACGTCGCTGCCTGCAACCAGCGTCGTCTCGTTAGGATTCCAGTCCATGGCGTGCGAGTAGGTGTAGTGCGCATGGAGGCTCAGCCCGCGCCGGCCGTAACGCGCAATCTTGATCATCGCCGCCTCGTAGGTTGAATTGGCTCGGCTCATCACTTCGGTGATCTGCTGGTAATCGGGGCAGGGACGGCCCGGAAGCAGCGTACTTTCCGGCGTGTAATAAGGACAAGTTACCTGGCTACCTGGCCACGAGGCATAAAACGGCACCGTGATCTGCGAAGTCTTGATTGGCCCTTTGCCGGTTCCGTCAACCACGCCGTAAGTGATGGTCTGCGCGGATGTCGGGTGGTCGAGATTGGTATCAATCGAAATGGGCAGTCGCCGGCCGAGACTGGCAATGGCTGCAGCCGTTATTTGAATGTGATTGGGCAGCGCTTCTTCCACTGAAACCACAGCCTGATGAACCTCGGGATTGCGGAACCTGGGCGCGAACCCGACCGCCCCTGGCTTGACCACGCTGGCGGGCGGACCCTGAAGCACATACGGGAACGGCGGCGCATCGCTTGTATAGGTAAGAGGGTTCATTCCGTCGGTGGGCCGGATGAAAAAGCTCAAATCGCCCTTGAGCGAGCCGGTCTGGGTCAGCGCTGTTTCGAGCGTTGCGTTTTCGGTGCGTCCGAAGTACATGCCGTATCCCATTCGCAGCACGGGCAAGCGCGAGTCGCTGTTGCCGATGGCAAGGCTGACGCGCGGACCCCAATTATTTCCCAGATCGGGCAGCTTCTCTGTAAGCGGCAGCTGGGGATTGTTGACCGCTGCAATCGGCGGAGGCAGTTTTTCACGTTCCCAGCGCAATCCTAAGCTGACCACCGCTTGTTTCTCCGGCTGCCACTGCGCGGTTGCGAAACCCGCAAAATCGCTGGTGCTTAAGTACCAATTGGTTGGCCCGATCGTTTGCGAATAGTAGCTGTAGCAAGGCAGTGCGCCGAGGCTGTTCTGCGGTGGATTGCAGTTGTGCGGGTTCTGGTCGTTGAAGAGGTTGGTGAGGCCGAACTTCTCAAATGCCAGGGCGTCTGAGATGAAATTCTGTACCTTGGAGTAGTAGTATGTTCCGCTCTGGTTGCGCAGCAGGCTGGTGGCGTCGGCATTGTGGTCCACCTCGAACCCGGCTTTGAGAAGCAGATTGCTGTGGACCCAATCCACAAGTTCCTGGGCGTGGTAGAGCTTCTCATCTGGGTAACTGCCCTGGCCGAAGCGCGAGGGATTGCCGATGGTGAGTCCATAGCGCGAATCGACTACGATCTGCGGAAGCTGACCCCATGCGTTGCCGCTGAGCAGAGTTTGCTCAAATGCAGATGGAGCATCGGGCTTGGCGGTAAGAATGTCGCGGCCGGCCGAGCCTTGCGTCGTGGTTAAAAGATTCGGCGTAAGGTACGCCTCCCAGCGCGCCAGCAGCCATTGCTCGTTGGCCCCGCTCGAGCCATAGCTGTGGTTGCCGTAGTTCTCGCTGAGGCGCGTCAATCCGCCGCCGGGCGCATTCCAGCTTGCGCCAATGCCTTCAAGCGTGATGCGATGCCGCTCCGCCGCCTGCCAGTCGATACGGCCAAACCCGACCCATTGCGCAGCGTTGCGCGGCGCCGGGCCAAGCAGCGTCTCGAGTTGCTCAAGTCCTGCGGGCGTGTACGAGCCATTGGCAATGCCCAGATAGTCGTTGCTGGCCTGGTTGAAGCTCTCGTTGAGTTGTGCGCTCAGCAGCTCAATATCGGGAATGCTCGGCGCGCAGAAGAATCCCGCGCATCGGCCGTATGAATCCACGCCGATCGGAAGCTTCACCGTGCTCAGGCCTGGATCGTTGCGGCGGTAGCTGTCGAGAGCAGCAAACCAGAAGAGCTTATCGCGGCGCAAATGCCCGCCAAGCCCCGCGCCCCATGTCATCTCATGATCTGGCGGCGTGAAAGGTTGAGCCGTAAACGATGGCGCCGCAACCGTGCCAGTGTTTTCGACCCATTGTGAAAAGGGATTCTGCGCGCCCCAAGTGTTTTGCCGGTCGAAGAGAAACGCCTGACCGTGAACCTGGTCTTCTCCGTGCGCAGTCTTCACCGCGATGCGTCCGCCGGTTCCGCGCGCCGCCTCGGCCTCAACGTTACCGGCCACAGTTTCCACTTCGCGTACGCCGGCTTCGCTCACGCTGAATCCCCGGCCGCCATTCCACGCCTGGCCCCCAGCCGCGAGTCCCGCCGCGCTTCCGCCATGCGAGCCTGAGTCGGGGTTCGACGGCGTTGTATCGGCCGCTGCGCCAAAGGCCAGCCGCGCCGGTGCTCCGTCGATAGTGATTTCTGCCGGCGCCTGGTCTTCGCCGCGGTAGACCGGCTGTGAAGACTCCGCAGATGCTGAAGACGCAGGTGTTTCAAGCGCAAAGTTCTGCCAGTTGCGGCCGGCTGCAGGCAAGGCCGCTACCTCAGAGTCGCTTACAACGGTTTGGAGCACGGGAACCACAGGATCAACTTTGGCAATCGCCGTGGTAATCGGCAGCAACTGATGGGGCTGGATGCCGATCATGGGCTGAACGCCGCTTGTCGCCGATGTAATGACTGAAATGGCGGGAGCAGGGTTGGACGTTGGCGACAATGTCGTCCACGGCGGCATTGCGATTGGCGCCGCAACGGATGCGTTCTCGACGGTTGAGAGAGCGGCGCGTGCCAGAGCCGGCAATACGAGCGAGGTCTGTCCTTCGGGTGCCGGTGCGGCCGTCGCGGACTCCGCAGGCCGTTCGGGCTCCAACGCCTCGACCTCAATAACCGGCAGCTCGAGCGGAACCGATTTGATCGCAGCAAACTGCACCGGCGCGGACGCTGCGGGTGGAGCAGGTGCTTCGGCCGCAGGCAGAGAAGGATGACGCGCCGCAGAAACAATCGGTGTGATAGCTTGCAGAATCCCAACCCCCGGGGCCGGTTCCATCGTGCGAAGTTCACCGGTACGCACATCGGCTGGAGTTTCACGAAGTTGCACGGCGCTTGTGCTCCCCGCCAGTGCAGAGGCGCTCTGCGTCTCCGGTTCAAGATCGATCGCCGCCTGCACCCGCGCTTCGTGGCCGGCGAAGATCACGATTCCTTGGAGCTGGCCATGGCCAAGCTGTGCTCTTTCAGCGGCCAGCGTGTATTCGCCCGCATCGAGCGCGGCAAAGCGGTAGCTGCCATTGCGCGTTGTAATGGTGCGCGTCTCCGCGCCGGTTGACTCATTGCGCAGTACGACCGTAACCCCAGCCAGGGGCGAAGAATTCAGGTCGGTAATTCTGCCCGCAAGCGAGCCCTTCGCAGCTTCAGGTTCGATTGAAGCGTCTTGAGCAAAGAACGGCGCGCACGCGGCGAAAAACAGCGCGGCGACCAACGTGGGCGCAAACATGGACCGCCTCAAGAAGCGCATTTCAAGAGCCAATCACAGGCTGCGAGGCCTGTTCCCGGCAGAGCCAGGTCAAGTCCATCAGCCTCCGGAGCGGGCGCCAGGCGCGGCCGGTCCGGCGGAAAACGGGACTCTGAACGCGCAAAGGCATTCACGGTTCGAGTCCCGGTTGAAGTTTGCCAGTGATTCTATGCGCCCTGATCACGCGCAAAGCGTAACGCTCATCACATCTGCTGCAACGTCTTGCGCATTCACATATTTGAGGATCAGGAACAACGGCAAGGAGAAGTGGCGAAAGCAATATCGCCACGCCGAAAGCAATTGCGGCTGATCTCATCCGATAAACTGAAGAGGCGAGCTTCCATAAGTCCTTGGGTTCGCTCAACATGTTCATCGATGAAGCCAAAATCCGCGTAAAGGCCGGCGACGGTGGCAACGGCTGCATGGCCTTCCGGCGCGAGAAGTTCGTGCCGCGCGGGGGACCTTCCGGCGGCGACGGCGGCCGGGGCGGTGACGTGATCATAGAGGCGAGCCAGCGCCACAACACGCTCATCCACTTCCGCTTTAATCCCGAACACAAGGCGCAACGTGGAGAGCATGGCATGGGCTCCAACTGCACCGGGCAGGACGGCCATTCCATCGTGCTGCAGGTGCCCGTTGGAACCGCACTTTACGATCAGGAAACCGGCGAACTGGTGCACGACTTTCAGCAGCCCGACGAACGAGTCGTTGTGGCCAAGGGTGGGCGCGGCGGCCGTGGCAACCAGCACTTTGCCACCAGCACGCACCAGGCCCCGCGCGAGCACGAACTCGGCCGGGCGGGCGAGGAGCGCAGTTACCGGCTCGAGCTCAAGTTGCTCGCTGACGTGGGGCTGGTCGGCTTTCCCAATGCCGGCAAGTCAACACTCATCTCGCGCATCTCGGCGGCTCGGCCGCGTATTGCCGATTACCCGTTCACCACTCTCGAGCCCAATCTCGGCGTGGTGACCGTGGGCACGGAGCCCGACGAACAAAGCTACGTGGTTGCCGATGTGCCCGGGTTGATTGAAGGTGCTCACCTTGGCCACGGCCTGGGTACGCAGTTCCTGCGCCATATTGAGCGCACCCGGCTGCTGGTGCACCTTGTCGATATTTCCGACGCTTCAGGCCGGCCCGATCCGGTTGAAGATTTCAAAATTATCAACAAAGAGCTGGCCAGCTTTGGCAACGGCCTCGATGAGAAACCGATGATCGTCGTCGCCACCAAAATCGATGCTGCAAATCCTGACAAGCTCAAAAGGCTCTCCGCATATGCCAAAAGGCGCAAGCTTGAGTTCCACGCCATCTCGGCCGTTTCGGGCGAAGGAATCGACGAGCTGAAATGGGCGTTAGCCGCACATTTGAAGAGCCAGTCCGCGCCATAGTCTTTTACCGCGAAAGCCGCTCTTGCGTTCGTCATCTTCTTTTCACACCATGGTAGGAAAACTCCTGGCCAAAACTCGCGTCTAAGCAAGAGAGAGCGGAGTAAATCGCCGAAGAGCGCAGTGTCTGCCTTCGCCTCAAATCCGAAGCCATCGCGATCTCACTTGCGCTCGTTGCGGAAACGAGCATGGCCAGGTTTCCAAGTTGAAGACCCAACCCAAAAATCAACAAGGAATGTTCTATGTATTCGATGAAGAATTCAATTCGGCGCGATCTACTTTTCGGGATTGTCTTCAGCGCGCTCGTGTTTGCAGGTGCGCTCCTTTGGGGTGGCCCCTTCCTCATCACGAGTCAGCCGCCTGCTGTATCGGGCGCGGCGCCGACCCTCACTCAAACCGCAACCCTGCGCGGGACGGTGATGCGCAGCGGCAGCACTGTTTACCTGAGCCTCGGTGCTGGAAACCTGTATGAGCTGCAAAATGTGCGACACGCCCGCAGGTACGACGGCAAGTACGTCAGGGTAACGGGCCAGGTGGATTCGCAATCCAAGCTCATTCTCGTAGAGCGGATCGAGGCCTAGCGGCATAAATGCAGCGCCGGAATTCGTCCGGCGGTAATCGATCGTCAAGAGTCCTCGGCAGCATGAGACTGCCGGGGATTTTTTTGCGCTGAATTGCTTGTCGCACGGCGGTTCGACGTAGCCCGATCATCCGATTTAGCATTAGGCGACTTGAGGTCGCAGCCCCGGCCGGTTAGGAACGGGCCGCGCGGCATATCTGGCTGAAGGGGCCATGAATGACATGATGCGAAATGCCTTGGTGTGTTTAGTGTTGGTGCTGTTTTGCGGTGGATTGGCATGGGGTCAAAACGCGGCGCCGGCCTCTCCGGCGAGTGCGGCAACGGCGCAGACCGCTCAGCCAGCGTCTCAGGCCGCACCGGCCAGAGGGCAGTTGCACGAGTGGTGGCGAGGCCGATACTTCACGCAGACATGGACTGCGGCTGACGGGACCAAGCTGCCGCTGATTTCGGTCAAAGGCAATCGGTTCGTCGATCCAAGCGGCGCGCCGGTGCTGTTTCGCGGCGTGAACATCGCCGATCCTGACAAGGTTGATAGCCAGGGTCACTGGAACAAAGAGCTCTTCGAAAAAGTCAAGGAGACCGGGGCCAACATTGTGCGCATTCCGGTGCATCCTGCGGCGTGGCGCGGCCGGGGGCCGAAAGAATATCTGGCGCTGCTCGACCAGGCCGTCGAATGGTCCACCGACCTCGGCATCTACGTCGACATCGACTGGCACTCGATCGGCAACCTGAAAGAAGGAGTCTTCGAGAGTCCCATCTACGAGACCAGCCTGCCTGAGACGCTCAACTTCTGGCGCACGATGGCCGCGCACTATAAAGGCAATCACACGGTGGCTTTTTTCGAGCTCTTCAACGAGCCCTCGGTGGCCGGCGGGCGAATGGGCACCATGACCTGGGAGGAGTGGCGCGACATCAACGAGGAGATGGTCAACATCATCCGCGCGTACAACAAAGACACGATTCCGCTGGTGGCGGGGCTCGATTGGGCCTACGACCTGTCGGGAATTCGCACCAGCCCCATCCGCGCCGAAAATATTGGTTACGTGGCGCATCCGTATCCCAACAAACGCACTCCGCCGTGGCCACCCAAGTGGGAAGAGGACTTCGGCTTCGCGGCGTCGAAATATCCCA
>JASHVU010000542.1 GCA_030044455.1 Acidobacteriaceae bacterium
GGAATCTCGCCGAAGAAGACAATGTGCGGACGCAGGCGCGCTCCGCATTTGCAGCGGCCAACTTCATCGAGAGACGCGTAGGCGCGGCGGTCCTCGACCGGCGGTTCGCCGCACTCATCGCTGCAGCGCGATTTGGCCAGCTCGCCGTGCATGTGGACGAGGTTGCGCGATCCGGCGCGCTCGTGCAGGTCGTCGACGTTCTGGGTGCAGAGAAAAAAGCGACCAGGGATTTTGGCCTCAAGCTCGGCGAGCGCAATGTGTGCAGGTTTGGGCTCGGCTTTCTCGCAATCGGCGCGGCGTTTGCAATAGAACTCCCACACCAGCGCTGGATTGCGCTCCAAAGCCTCGGGTGTGCAGATCTCTTCAACGTTGTATCCGGCCCACAATCCGTCTGACGCGCGAAAGGTGGGCAGGCCGCTCTCGGCGCTGATGCCTGCACCGGTGAGAACGAAGACGCGGTCGGTGGGGGCGATGACGATGGCGGACATTGCAAGCTCCTAGCAGCTAGCTTCCAGCTGCTAGCTGTTCCAGGTAGGGTGAACGGATAAGCAGAACGGTTGCGGTGGCACGGAAAAGCTAATAGCTGGAGGCTAGAAGCTAGCAGCTGCTTTTACGGCACCAGCAGCACCTTCCCGGTGGTCTTGCGTGCTTCGAGGTCGATGTGGGCCTGGGCGGCTTCAGCCAGCGGGTAAGTATGTTCCATACGCAGCTTGAGCTCACCCTTGGCGGCCCAATTGAGCACATCGCCAGAGCGCCACTCGAGTTCGGCACGCGTGGCCAGGTAGTGCCACATGGAGGGTCGCGTGATAAAAAGCGACCCCTTGCTGTTGAGCTGCTGCAGATCGAAAGACGGGACGGGGCCGCTGGATGCCCCGAAGAGCACCATCATGCCGCGTGGACGCAGACAGTTGAGGCTCTTCTCAAACGTCGTCTTGCCAATTGAGTCGTAGACGACATCGACGCCTTTGCCGCCGGTGAGGCGCTTGACCTCGGCCTCGAAATCCTGCTCGGTATAGAGGATCACCTCGGAGGCGCCGGCCTCCTGCGAGAGCTCAGCCTTGGCAGGCGTTGAAACCGTGGTGATGACGCGCGCGCCGATTCGTTTGGCCATTTGCGTGAGCAGCAGGCCCACGCCGCCCGCGCCGGCGTGGACAAGCGCCGTGTCTCCGGACTTGAGGGGAAAAGTCGAGTGGGCGAGATAGTGCGCGGTCATGCCTTGCAACAGCGCGGCCGCGGCCTGCTCCATGCTGAGGCCGGCAGGTACTTTGACCAATTGGGCGGCCGGAACCAGCGCGTACTCGGCGTAGCTGCCTATCACGCTGGTCGAGGTCACAGCTTCTCCGGCTGCGAAGCCGGTAACGCCGGGGCCGAGTTCTTCAATGGTGCCGGCGGCCTCGCTGCCAGGAATAAGCGGGAACGAAGCTTTGTAGACTCCCTTGCGAAAGTACACTTCGACGAAGTTCACTCCAGTGGCTTCAATGCGGATGAGCACCTGCCCAGGTCCGGGCTCGGGGATTGGCAGTTCGACGAGCTTGAGAACATCTGGCCCGCCCGCTTCACTGATCTGGATAGCCTTCATGACAAGGTAAAGAATGAACCTTGAGGGTGGGATACTGCAAGCCAGTAGTGAGTAGCCAGTAGGAGAAGCACGCAGGAGTTCTACTGGCTACTGACTACTCGCTGCTGGCTGCCTTTTAGAAGCTGCCGTCTCGACGATCTGGTAACAGGCTGTGCTCGTCGGCCGATGCAAGCCGTACCACGCGTTCGACGATGTAGGATGCCGGTTGCTGGCCGGTGTAATACTGGCGTACCTGCAGCTCGCCGAGCAGGCCAAGGGCAAGTAACTGCACTCCCGCGACGATGAGGACCGATCCGACTACGAACCAGGGACCGTGATGGTCGAGCGTGTTGATGTGCGGATTGAAAAGCTTGAACATCACCAGGTAAAACGCGATCCCGCTGCCGCCCAGTATGCTCAGCAGGCCCACTCCCCCGAAAAAGTGAAGCGGGCGGTTGAGGTACTTGAGCAAAAAGCGGATGGTCATGAGATCGAAGAACACGCCCATGGTGCGGCCAATGCCGTAATGGCTCTTGCCGCGTTCCCGGTTCACGTTCCTGATAGGGATTTCGCAGATTGAAGCTCCGTACCAGCTCGCCAGCGCAGGAATAAAGCGATGCATCTGGCCATAGAGGGGGATGTTCTGAATCACCTCGCGGCGATAAGCCTTGAACGTGGTGCCGAAGTCGTGAATGTCGACGCCGGAGAGGCGGGCCATGAGCCAGTTGGCGCAACGTGAAGGTATGCGGCGCATCAGGAAGTTGTCAATGCGCTCCTTGCGCCAGCCGGATACCACGTCGTAGCCCTCGTCGAGCTTTTCCAGGAAAGCGGGAATGTCGTTGGGGTCGTGCTGCAGGTCGCCATCCATGGCCAGGATGAACTCGCCGGAGGCGTGATCGAAACCGGCGGCGAGGGCCGAAGTCTGGCCGAAGTTCCGGCGCAACTTCACTACGAGAACCCGGCTGTCGACGGCAGCGATTTCCTCAAGCAGCTTGTAGGTGCGGTCGCTGGAGCCATCGTCGACCAGGACGAGCTCAAAGCTCTCTCCTAACTGCTCCATCACCTGCTTGAGGCGGGCGTAGAGAACGGTAACGTTCTCTTCTTCGTTGTGAAATGGCACAACTATCGAGTATTTCGCCATACGTGGTTTGATGCGGAAGAGATGCGTCAAGATTACATAATACCTTTTTAAATCTTAACCTTAAACTCAAGGATAGCGCAGTTTCGACTGCCAAAGGACACTCAGTCGAGTTGTTTACCGGTCGAGCTCATCGAGCATCGTCTGCATCTCGCTGAGAGCATGACGATTACCGGCACGAGCCGCGCATGAGATTCCTGCCTTGAGCCTCTCAATTGCTTTGCTGGTCCGGCCGGTGTTGGCAAGCGTCTGGGCCGACATGAAGTAGCCGGCCGTGTAGTCGGGATCGTTGGTAAGCAGAGTGTCGAACTCAGCCAGCGCGGCATCAGTTTCGCCGCGCGTAGCCAGTTCCATGGCGATGCCGTAGCGGACGAAACTGTTCTTCGGATCGAGTGTGAGAATCTCTTTCAGTCCTGCAAGCTTGTCCATCGTTCCTTTTCTATCGTTCGTTTGGCCGGGGATTCGGCCAGTAAGGAATTTGCGTAAACCGGCTGGATTGCCGAAACTGGGACAAATGCCTGGCTCGGGGCGAGGCGGCAAACCAAGCCGTCAGACTCTCATTGTAGCCGCAGCGGAATGAAAGCGGATGAGGAACGGAGCAAGACCCATATGAACGATTCAAGTTCGAGCGATCCAGTAAGCAATCCCGCGGAGCGGACCGTAGCCAGTACGCAGTCGGAGATGACTGAGATCATCCTGCCCAACGACACAAACATACTTGGCAACCTTCTGGGCGGGCGGTTGATGCACTTTATTGACTTGACGGGCGCCATGGCGGCCTTCAGGCACTCGCGCACTTATGTGGTGACCGCTGCAATGGACCATATCGACTTTATCCGGCCTGTGCACCTGGGCGATCTGCTTACGCTCAAGTCGAGCGTGAACCGGGCTTTTTCCACCTCAATGGAAGTGGGAGTAAAAGTGTGGGCTGAGAACACGCGGACCGGTGAGGTGTCACACGTGGCCAGCGCATATCTGGTGTTTGTTGCCGTCGACGAGCATGGGCGGCGCGTGAAGGTCCCCGCGCTCAAACCCGAGACACCCAATGAACTCAGGCGCTTTGATGATGCCCTGCTTCGCCGCGAACATCGCGAAGCCGAGGGGGCGAGGCGCAAGGAAGAAAGAAAGGCTTTGAAGGCGCTTGAATCGTCAAAGACTGCTGCATCGTGAAGAATTGTGATCGCTCTGCCCTGACTGTTTTCCCAAATCATCATGACAGCTTTCCCCGACAGAGACGAGTTAGAAAGTGTGCCTTCGGCGGGTGGATCTGCTCGCCGGCAGGCAGGCTTCCCTCAGCGCATCATCTGCCTCACCGACGAGACCACTGAGACTCTCTACCTGCTGGGCGAGCGGGATCGGATTGTGGGCGTCTCGGCATACGCAATGCGGCCCGCGGAGGCGCGCAAGAAGCCGCGGGTTTCGGCATTCAAGGATGCAAACTTCGACAAGATCCTGGGTTTAGAGCCGGATCTTGTTCTTACGTTCAGCGATGTGCAGGCCGAGATTGCCAGCGAATTGATCAGGCGCGGAGTAACCGTGCTGGCCTTCAACCAACGCAGCATTGCCGGAATCTTCGACATGATCGCGGTACTCTCGCGCATCGTGGGAAAGCAGGCGGAGGGAGAGGCGTTGACGGATGAACTGCGCCGTGGGTTGGATGCGATTGCCGAGTCGGCGACGAGTTTTGGCTGGCGGCCGCGGGTTTATTTCGAGGAATGGAACGATCCGCTGATCAGCGGCATTGAGTGGGTGGAGGAACTGATTGAGATTGCCGGCGGCGACGGAGTTTTCCCCGAGCTGCGCAAGTGCGGCAAAGCGCGGGATCGAGTGGTAAATGCGGACGAAGTGGTGGCGCGAGACCCTCAAGTGATTCTTGCATCCTGGTGCGGCAAGCGCGTGAAAAAGGAAGAGATCGCAGCGCGCCCGGGATGGGGCGAGATCAGCGCCGTCCGCGATGGAAATGTGTACGAAATTCCGTCGACATGCATTCTGCAGCCCGGGCCGGCTTCGCTGACTGAAGGAGTGAGGCAGATTCACCAAGTGCTGGCACGGGTTGCGGGTCTTGATATTGCACGGGAGCTTGAACCCGTCGAGCGAATCACACTCCTGTAAAATTGAGTGTGAATAGGTAAGGAGCATTTGATGGCACATGGACATGCCATGCCTGCGCCGGTAGCTTTGCCCGGCGTCAAAAAAATTGTTGCAATTGGATCGGGCAAAGGCGGCGTGGGCAAGACCACTGTGGCCGTGAACCTGGCGATTGCGCTCAGCAAGCTGGGCCACCGCGTGGGGCTGATCGACGCCGACATTTACGGACCGAATGTTCCGCTGATGATGGGCTCGACCAAACAACCGGCCGTGGGTCCGGGCAACATGATTGAGCCCAACGTCACGCACGGCATCAAGACAATCTCGATCGGCTACATTTCTCCGGGCGACAAGCCTCTGGTGATGCGCGGACCGATGCTGCACCAGATCATCCGGCAGTTTTTGCAGCAGGTGAACTGGGGCGAGCTCGATTACCTGGTCGTTGACCTGCCTCCGGGCACCGGCGACGTGGTGATCTCGCTGGTGCAGACGGTGCCGTTGACCGGCGCGGTGGTGGTATCAACACCCAGCGACGTGAGCCTTGAGGACGCGCGCAAGGCGCTGGAGATGTTTGGACAGGTGAATGTTGAAGTTCTCGGCATTGTGGAGAACATGAGCCACTTTACCTGCCCGCACTGCCACACCGAGATCGACATCTTTTCGCGCGGCGGAGCGGAACGAACTGCCAAGCAGTTCAATGTTCCTTTTCTCGGATCGATTGAACTCGTCCCTGCCATACGAGAAGGCGGCGATCGCGGATTGCCGGTAGCGCTGGCCGGGCCAAAGAGCCCGCAGGCTGCGGAGTTTTACACTGCGGCGGAGAAACTGATCGAGCGCGCCGAAGAAGCAGCGGCCAAGGCAAGGGACGTGATCGAGATCAGCTAATACAGCGGTCAGTGAACAGTGATCAGCGGCGAGAGAAAAGCGGGGCGAAAACGCCCCGCTTTTCGTTTGCTCGGATTGTTGATTGAGGCCGGAGGCGGCATTCTTAAATCCGCTAAGGTCGCGCGAGCCTGACTCCGCTAACGCCGCTGCCCCCGCTGTTTTTACTGCCAGTGACCTTCTACCATCACCCAACCCCGGTCACGGTGTTCCCAGCGGTGGGCGACCCAAACCGCACCGGGATGCGGCGGATGAGCCCAGCGGCCATGAACCCAGATGTAGCGGTGGCCATCCCAGCGGTGATAGCCATCGATCCACAACCAGCCGGGATGCGGCGGATGCTCGTGAACTTCAACGATAGGCGCCGGTGGCGCGATGGCGACATAGACTTGCGCCATCGCAGCCGCGGGGAGCAAGCAAAAAGCCAGGAGCAAAGACAAAGCTGTTTTCTTCACGGGGAATTTTTCCTCCAGGGATCGTCGATTCCGGAACCACAGAGCTGTTCCGGGTTATTGTCTTTAGAAACTCTCCAAGGACGGATTAGTTGCTCGCCCAATGTGAATACATTGGTGTCAGTTGAAGATGAAGAAGTTAAACGCAGCGGGCGGCGAGATTTCCTCAGCGGTGATCAGCTGTTGCGGGGTCGGGCTGGTTAACACTGACAGTTACGCACTCGGTCGTGGCGGAAATAGGTTGCCTAGCCGTTGAATCTTTGCGCCCACGCTGCGCAGTTTCTCATCGATCTGCTCGTAGCCGCGATCCATGTGGTAGACGCGGTCGATGATGGTTTCACCCTCGGCAACCAGCGCGGCCAGTACCAGCGAAGCTGAGGCGCGCAGATCGCTGCACATCACGGCAGCGGCCGAGAGACGCGCAGGCCCTAGCACCGTGGCCGTTTTGCCGTCGACCTTGATGCCGGCGCCCATGCGCACCAGCTCCTGTACGTGCATAAAGCGGTTCTCGAAGATGTTCTCGCGTACCAGGCTGGTGCCTTCGGCCTGCGTGGCGAGCGCCATGTATTGGGCCTGCATGTCAGTCGGAAAACCCGGATACTCCTCGGTGGAGATGTCGGCCGCCGCCAGCCTGCCATTGCTGCGCACGCGCACGGTGTCGGGCCCGAGCACTTCAACGCGCGCCCCGGCCTCGAGCAGCTTGGCAATCACCGCGCCCAGATGCGAGGTGTTGCAATGGGAAACGATCAAGTCGCCGCCGGTAATGGCGCCGGCAATCAGAAACGTTCCCGCCTCAATGCGATCGGGATTGATGCGATATCGTGCGCCGCGCAGTTTGCTGACGCCGCTGACGCGGATGGTGGCGGTTCCCGCTCCCTCAATGTTTGCGCCCATGGTAACCAGCAGCGAGGCAAGATCGACGACTTCAGGCTCGCGGGCGCAGTTCTCCATCACGGTCTCGCCGTCGGCCAGCACAGCGGCCATCAGCAGATCTTCAGTGCCGGTAACAGTGATCTTGTCGAAGACGAAATGCGCGCCGCGCAGGCGGTCGGCTCGCGCTTCGATATAGCCGTGCTCCTGCGTGATGGTGGCGCCCATCTTTTCGAGTCCTTTAATGTGCAGATCGATGGGACGCCCGCCTATGGCACAGCCGCCGGGCATGGCCACGCGCGCCATGCCGGTGCGCGCAATCAGCGGCCCGAGCACCAATGAGCTGGCGCGCATGGTTTTCACAATCTCGTACTTGGCCACGGGATCGGAGAGAGTGCGGCAGCTGATGGTGGTGCTATGCGCGGTTTCGCCCGAGCCGATCTCCACTTCTGCGCCCATGGATTGAAGCAGCCTGCGCTCGGTTGAGATGTCACGCACCTGCGGGATGTTCTCAAGAGTGATCGGCTCTTCAGTCAGGATGGCGGCAGCCATGCAGGGCAGTGCCGAGTTCTTTGCGCCCGACACGCGAATGGTTCCGACCAGCGGATTGCCGCCCTGTACGACGAAGGTGTCCATAAGAAAAGAATGTGAACTGGAACGATGCGGGCCGAAAAGCTTTGGCGCGGATTCCCGGCTGTTCCTGTCGTTCAAGTCTACATGGAGTGAACGGGAGCAGGATTGCGCTGGAATGACCGGGATTAACCGTTTCGGCCCAGATGCACTACACAAGAGACAGTTAGGCGAGGCCTAGCTTGAGTCCTTGTACGGGCGGGACGCCCATACGACAGCCAGGCTGGAGCCTGGCGCTACAACCGCGCAGGAGCGCGGCGCTACGTTTCGGCTTACTGATTCTGCGCTGGTGTCGGCACAGGCTGATCCTGATCTTGAGTTGGGGTGGGCTGGCTTTGATCTTGAGTCTGTCCCGGTGCCTGCTGCGGCTGAGCTTGCATTTGCGGCTGCATCTGGGGTTGTGGCTGCAGGGCTGAAACCAGGTTCAACGGCTCAGTCAGCGTGAAGACGAGCGTCGAGCCATCGTCGAGCGTGGCCTGGGGATGGTTGACGAGCAAATGAACCGTGATGGCGCCGGCGCCGATCAGTCCGCCGGCAAGCGCTCCGGCGGGACCGCCAACCACGGCTCCTGTAATCAGGCCAGCTCCCGTCGCACCACCGTATTCAATTCCGTCCCGCTTCATGCGCGAGCCCGGAGCAACCGTGCCCTCGCTGCCCACGCGGGTGTTCGAGTCGGGTGTGTTGGTGAGCTGCGCATACAAATTAAACTGCGCGCCGTTGGGAAGGGTTACGGTTTCAGGGTGCAGGATCATCGACCCATGGCCGCCGACGTGGCCGCTGGAAACATGCACAACCCTTCCGTCAATCTCAGATCCGGCGGGAATCAATACCTGGTC
>JASHVU010000543.1 GCA_030044455.1 Acidobacteriaceae bacterium
ACGGGCGCCGTGTTCATCGACTTTCCTGAAACGCTGCACTCCGGCCAGGTGTACGAGATCGAGTTCTATTACTCAGGGAATCCTCCCGCGGAGGGCCGGTTCGGCTGCATCACGTTCAAGAAAGACACCTCAGGCCACGACTGGGTCAATACCGCCTGCGAGGGTGAAGGCGCAAGCGTGTGGTGGCCCAACAAAGACCAGTGGCGCGACGAAGTTGAGAGCATGGACATCAGCGTCGCGGTGCCCAACGGCCTCACCGATGTTTCAAATGGACGCTTTGTGGGCAAGACCGACCTGGGCGACGGCTACACGCGCTGGGACTGGCACGTCAGCTACCCCATCAATAATTACGATGTGGCGCTGAACATCGGCAATTATGTGCACTGGGGCGAGAAGCTGGGCGACATTCCGCTCGACTACTACGTGCTGCCCGAAGATCTCGACAAGGCCAAGGTGCAGTTTGCCCAGGTGCCCGAGATGTTGAAGGCCTACGATCACTATTTCGGGCCCTATCCCTTTGCGCGCGACGGATACAAACTCATCGAGGTGCCCTACTCTGGCATGGAGCACCAGAGCGCCGTAGCCTACGGCAACCTGTTCAAGAACGGCTATCTGGGACGCGACTGGGCTGGCGTCGGCATCAGCCTCAAATTCGACTTCATCATCATCCACGAGAGCGCCCACGAGTGGTTCGGCAACAGCATTACCGCCGATGATGAGTCCGACATGTGGATTCACGAGGGGTGGGCGACCTACATGGAAGGTCTGTATGTTGAGTATCGCTGGGGCAAGGCCGACGGCATCAAGTACCTGAATGGATTGAAGCCGAAGATTGTAAACATGCGGCCCATCATCGCCGAGCACGAAGTGAACTCCGAGCCGACCGAAGATCAGTATTTCAAAGGCGCGCTCATGCTGAATACGCTGCGCAGCGTCATTAACGACGACACGAAGTGGTTTGCGCTTATTCGCGGGCTCTATCAGCGCTACAAATATCAGAACATCATGACGCCCGATGTGGTGAGTTACTTCAACCAGCATTCCGGCATGAATCTGACGCCCATCTTCGATCAGTACCTGCGCCAGCCGCACATTCCGCGCCTCGAGCTGCTCTTCGGCGAGGCGCCGGACCTCGTAATGTACAAGTGGGATGCCGACGAAGAGGACTTTGCCATGCCGGTGCGCGTAGGCGCTCCCGACCATTGGCAGATCATCCGCCCCAAAACCACCGGCTGGCAATGGATGCAGACTCCACTCTCAAAAGACGATTTCCAGGTGGCGACCGACCTGTATTACGTGGATGTGGACAAGCAGTAGAGGAATCGAGGATTCGGTTGAGAGCAAACGCAGATCTTTCGACTCGTCAATCAGTGGCGTGTGCATGTGATGAACAACCCTGGCGCCAACCACCATCCGTAGCGCCTACCACCGTACCTAGCGCCTACCACCGTACGTAGCGCCGATCTCCAGATCGGCTGTCGTGCGGGTCTCCAGACCCGCACTTCAACCAATGCACGCTTGACCGTAGATTACTGCGGATCGAGCTCGAACGAGTGCGGCTTGGGTTGCGCGTTCTTGTGCTGGTCGGCGACCAGCAATGCGTCTTTTTCTTCAAGAGCCTTGTTCATGCCCGCCTCATCGGGGATCGGGGGGCCCTCCTGCACGATAACGAAGTTCGTATCTTCGAGCCACATGCGCTTCTGCTCGGTCCCGTCGATGTCGCGCGCCTGGCCCTCCATCGGAGTGTCATAAAGCGCGAGATTGACGCCCTGCTCGAGCTGGCCGCGATCGAAATTGCCAATGGTGCGACCATCGATCTTGAGCGTGTACTGCACGGCCGTGAGATGATCGACGCGCAGGATCTCCTGATCCATATCAGCTAGGTCTGACACGTTGATAACAAAACGAAGCAAGCCGTTTTCGAGATCGAGCGGCAAGGGCAGCGAGCCGTCGAGTTCAGTCCACGTGAGCTTGCCGTCTTTTGTGGCAAGATCTGAAACCTGCGTGTTTTCCGTCGATTTCGCAGCCGGCTGCGAAGCATCGAGATGCACGTCTGCGACGACAGGCGAAAAGCCCCAACTACGCGCGAGTGTCGCCGCCATCACCCACTGCGCCGGTTCGCTGGGATGGATGCGATCGGGAATCAGCAACTCTGCAAATGACGGATTCAATTCTGCTGCCTTCTCAGTGAGCCTGCTCATCGGCGTATTAAAGTCGGCATAGCCGTAATGCGACGTGGCCGCCAGATCGCGCACCCATGCGGTGTAACGGGTCATAGTCTCGTTGTAGTGCGGAAACTCCGTCCCGTGCGTGGTTTCGTCGTAGGGCGTAGGCGAAATGACCGTGATGCGCACGCCGGGAAAGGTCGATTGGATGGAGTCGAGCAGTTTGTGATAGCCGGTCGAGTAGATGTCGAGATATTTCGGCTCGAAGGGCGAGTAGAAGCCGTCGTTCATGCCCAGCATAATGGTGACGACGGTTGGCTGATGCGGAAATACATCGCGCTTGAGTCGAAGTTGCGCATCTCCGGTGTAGCCGCCGTTCACATTGTCGCCGGGAATGCCCGCATTGAAAAATGCCACATTTATGTTGGGATAGCGGGTGAGCAGAAAATCCTCAACGTAACGCGTGTAATAGCGCTGCGCGGTGATGCTGTCGCCGTAAAAGACCACCCGATCACCATCTTTGAGCGCGAGTTGTTGCGCGGGGGTGGCCAGCGTTCCGGTTGCAGCGAGAATGGTGATCGACAGCAAATGCGTGAGCTTCATGCGATCGAACTCCTTTGCGTATACGGCAGCATTACATCAATACTCGACTTCGTAGGCCGTGCCCTTCAGCGTGATGGGATCTTTTTCAGAGGAGTGGAAGTGTATTTTGAGAGGGATTCCAGGCGTCACGTCGCGAGCGTCAATTTCGCCGACCGCCCAGCTCAAGCCGCTCCAGATGATCTTGTCGTAGTTGATGTCGATGGGGATGGGGCGGCGG
>JASHVU010000544.1 GCA_030044455.1 Acidobacteriaceae bacterium
AACTCGCGCGTTTCGCGATGGTATTTCAACCCGAAGCGATCGACGAGAAGCTGCACCAACATTGTCTTGCGCCGGGCAAAGCCGATGCCCTTCAGTTTCGGCGCATCATCCGGTGCAACCTTGGCTTCTATATCGAAACGGCTCGACTTGACCCATGCCGGCTCGTCGATAATATGATCCTGCTCGACGTTGAATGCCTCGCGGATGATCATCGCAAGATCGATCCCGGTGATGGAGACTCCATCGGCAGTAAACATCAGCCTGAATTGATCTCCGTCCGGCTTGCTGGCCTTGATGGTGGCGACTTCAAACGGAGGCGGCGCTGTTGCTGCTTGCGCGGACGTGGCCTGCGCAGCAGCGGGTGCATGCGGCGCGGCCTGCGATTGGGATAACATCTGTACCTTGCCCGGAGACGCAGGTGCGGCCGGCGCTGCAGCCTGCGGAGCAGTCTGATTGGAATTCGTTTGCGCGGCAAGTGACGTCGTGGCAATCAAAAGCGCGGCGAGGGCTGAGACGAGTAGCGGTTTCCCGCCCGGTCTGCACAACTCTGTTGCGGCCATCAGTGGAAACCTCGAGTGGTTAAATGGCAATGTGCGGGCCTGGAGGCCCTCAGGACAACCGGGCTACCACCCCAGCGAATAAAGATCATTCGTTGGGGACCTCGGGCAGCCTGGCGCTACTCTCTAACCGCTAACTCTTAATTCTCCGATGGCTTCTCGACGTGGTCGATCACAATCACGTCGTCGGGCGCTCTGGTGGATTCGAACTTCAGTCCCAGCGTCTCCTGCACCGCTGTGTAGAGGCTCGGCGGCGCATTGGGATCTGTATTCGGAGGCGTGTTCATGGGCACTGTGCCCCGGAACTGCTGGAACTGAGAGTCGTCAGGCGTCCACTTCAACTCGAAGTCGTACTTGTCTTTGAGCCCGGTTTGGTCGACCACCGGCTTATCCATCACGCCTGACTGCATCCATGAAGCGAATTCTGCCATGTCCATGTTGCGGACAGTGAGGTCGCCGAGGCCGCGGAAGAAGAATCCTTGCTGCCCCGGATCCGTCGCCGTCGTTTTGGTGAGTTTGGGACCGCCGGGAGCGACTTTGATTGCGTAAACCGCGATCTCGCGGGTCTCATGGTGGAACTTCAACTGGCAGCGATCGGCAAGCAGCTTCTGCACCATGATGCCCATCTGCTTCAGGTTCGGGCGCCCGGGTGCATCCGGTTTTCCGTCGATATCGTAAAGTTGAGTAGCGAACCAGTCAGGCCCGCCGATGATTTGCTTGGAGTGTAATCCGTAGGCAAACGCGATCAGGTCGTTCATGTTGGTGTTGATAGTGACGAAGTGCGTCCCGGGAAATCCGAAGCCCTTGCCTTGCCGCGACGGATCGCTGGGCTTGATGGTCGCTACTTCCAGGCTTGGATCCGCATCGGCCTTCATGGGCACCACTGGCGGAGGGGGCGCAGGAATGGTCCACTCGGTTTCAGGTGTGGCGCGTGCCAGAGTCATGGTCAGTGGGTTTCCACCTTGAGTCCATGTGCCGTCAATCGTCTTGCCATCGCCGCTCAATTTACCTTCATAGGTCCCACCGATCAATTTGAGCGCGAACTTTACGTCTGAACCGTCGATGGTGATCGAATCGATCGGCAGCGGCTGGCCGCCCTGGTCGATGCTGTAGAACACGGCCTTGTATGCACCTTTGTCGTCTTTCGTGACCTTAACCACGCAGCGCAGGTCGCGTCCAGCGTGCAACGTTCCCTGCCAGGTCGCGGTAATGTCTTTCGGATTGAAGGCTGCGCCGGCCGCCGGTGCAGCCGTTGTTGTCTGGGCGGGCGCAGCCTGGGCGGGCGCAAGTTTAGCCCCCATCAACGCAAAGACCACGGCCAGCAATGCGGCCGACACCAGCAAGAATCCCAATCTGAGCCAGCGATTGGGGACACGGTCAATTGAACGTGCAATTGCATGAGACTTCATTACCGGTAATCCTTCTCTCGCCATACACGCGCCCGGCGCCGGCGCAAACCTGATGTGTTGAATCAAATCCAGGGAAGAATTCGCTTCTATGACGGTGTACGCTCCGTTCCATTCGCGCGTTCCATCATTTTTTTCGAACCTCTACACGGTAACACGCACGGCGACAGACATTTGTCTCAAAGATTCTCGCGAATTGAGTTTCCGGGCCCATAATTCCTCAACCATCGACGGTTACCGAACCCAGGGCTCGTGGTCACTGGCTGCCCTCGGCTTCGTTTTCGGTTAGTTCGGTGAGGGTGGCACAACGTGATCGATCACCAGCACCTCCACCGCTCCCTTATCAGGTTTCAGCTTCAACCCGAGCTGCTGCTTCAGAGCATCCTGAAAAGTGCCACCTGATTCCTCGTTGTTGACTTCGCTCGTGTCTTCAGGGGTCCATTCCATCCAGAAATCGAAGCCGCCCGTCAGCCCCGTCTCATCGATCACCGGCCGCGGCAGCGTTACCAATCCCGTCTGCATCGGCATCGATCGCGCTAGCATCGCCAATGTCACATTGCGGCCCCCGAAGCGATGGCTTCCCGGCGCACTCGGAGGCAAATGCGCAATTTCACCGCACGGGATCGGAAGCGCATGGAGTGCCAGATTACTTTCGCCGCTGTCTTCGGGGAACTGCGTCTTGGCGCAATCGTCGCTCGCCGGATGCGGCACGAGTTGTGGCCCCGGCTTTCCCGGAATCGCCTCGACCAGCTCAAACACCGGCGTCTGCCGCGCCTCCCAGTGCACGGCCAAATTAAATCGCTCGGCGAGAAGGCTCTGCATCATCAGCCGCATCTGGTCTTTGGTCGCTTGTCCGGGCGCGCGCGCCTCGATATCGAACCGGTCATCCTTCACCCACTCCGGCACGTGCAACTTGAGCCCCTCGTAATAGTCGAAACGCAGTGCAAGCTCCTGCGTCCCGCTTAGTTTGTACGCAAAGGTGATATAGCGCATGAGCGGCAGATTCTTCGCCGAAAAGAGGCTTCCGGTCGGCGCCAGTGCGTCATCCTTGCCTATCACCCAAAAAGCATTTCCATTGTCGAGCGAGAAATTGCTATGTGAGGAACCGCCGGAATTGTTTTTGCGGACTGAGGCAACTTCGAATTGCAGTTTCCCGCCCGCAGCCTCCTCCCAGCTCACTGGCGGTCTTTGCGGATGCAACAGCTCCGCTACGCCGAACCCCAAAAACCCGGCCAGCAAAACCAGAAACATAGACATGCGCCACAGGCGTCGCCTCGTCTCCCGCCCCTGAATCATCGGCCAATCCTCCAAGTGAGCCAGCCTGTTATGTAGAAAACTACGTATTATTCGACTTATCCCTTTAGACACCTGACTCCTACCAATTGTTCCCGGCCCATCGAGCAAGACCCGGAGATCGGCCTAAGTGTCCGATATCGAACACTTGCGCCGCGGAATCGGTCACTTCGAGGCCGAAACGCGAGATCGTTCGAACCTACAATCGCCTAATTCATCAACAGTTTGCGGCAAAACCTTCAATGGCAACCCAGATGCAGGATAGAGGGCGCAATGGATATCGCCCGCCCAGACATCAAGAAGAAGAAGAACCGCCGGCTGGTTGCCTACGCTGCCGTCGGAGTCGTCGTCCTCACAGCCCTCACTTTCGTCGTAATGCGCCTTAAGCCGGCTTCGCCTACGGTCGATCGCTCCACCATCTGGACCGACACCGTGAAGCGTGGCCCGCTTATCCGCCAAGTGCGGTCGTCGACCGGTGTTCTGGCTCCGCGCGAGGACTCCATCGAACTCATCCCCGCGCAGACCGATGCAACAGTGGTACGCATCCGCGTGCTGCCCGGCACACAGGTGACGCCCGACACAATCATCATGGACCTTTCCGATCCCACGCTGGAGCAGGAGGTGCTGAACGCGCAACTGGCAGTGAAGGCGGCGCAGTCAGACTACAAAAGCCTTCAGGCCACGCTCCAAAGCACGTTGATGGACAAGAAGACCGCAGCCGCGCAGGTGAACGCCGATTATACGCAGGACCAGTTGCAAGCCAAGATCGACAAGGCGCTGTATCAGCTGGGCGTCATCTCCGGCATGGCCTACCAGAAATCGGCGGGCACGGCCGACCAGCTGAACACGCAGCATGATCTGAGCCAGCAGCAGCTTGAAGTGAACCAGAAAGCCATTGAGGTGCAGCTTGACTCGCAGAAGACGAAGATTGAACAGGCGCAGGCACTGCTCGATCTGTATTTGAAGCAACAGAGAGCGCTTCAAGTGCGGCCGTCGATCGACGGTATTTTGGCGCCGCTGGCCACGCCGGTGCAGGTGGGCCAGCACGTCCTCACCGGCACTTCGGTTGCCGAAGTCATCCAGCGCGACAAGCTGAAGGCCGCGCTGCAGATTGCCGAAACCCAGGCGCGCGACATTCAGATCGGCCAACCCGCATCAATCGACACCCACAACGGCGTCATTCCCGGCCACGTTACCAGAATCGATCCCTCGGTAGTGAACGGAACGCGCACCGTTGACGTAGCTTTGGATGGGCCGCTGCCGCCGGGAGCGGTTCCGCAGTTGAGCGTGGATGGAACCATCGACCTGGAACGTATGAGCGATGTGCTTTATGTAGGCCGCCCGGCTCTCGGCAATGAAGATTCCACGCTGAGCCTGTTCCGGCTCGACGCCGATGGCAAGGGAGCGACGCGCGTGCCCGTGAAAGTGGGCCGCGCATCGGTTGAAGACATCCAGGTGCTCGAGGGTCTGAAAGAAGGTGACACCGTTATTCTCTCCGACATGTCGCGCTGGGATGGCGTGGATCACATCAGGTTGGAATAAAAATGCAGCTCCCAGCTTCTAGCTACTAGCTTCCAGCTGGATCCTGCGAAACGCAGATTCAAAATCGCGCGGGGCGCAAAACCAAACGGAAGTTGCGGCACGAACAAGCTAGGAGCTAGAGGCTGGAAGCTAATAGCTCGCAGCTCACCACGAAAAGGGAGGAACAGGATGGCAACCGCCAGCACATTGATTGAAATTGAGGATTTAACCAAGGTCTTTTACACCGACGAAGTAGAGACGCACGCGCTCTCCGGCATTCACCTCAACATTGATCGCGGCGAGTATGTCGCTATGTCGGGGCCGTCGGGCTGCGGCAAATCGACGCTGCTCTCCATTTTGGGCCTGCTCGATACGCCCACCGGCGGGCGCTACCTGCTCAACAACAAGCCGGTCGAGAATCTGAGCTTCAGCGAGCGCTCGCGCATCCGCAACCAGGAGATCGGCTTCATCTTCCAGAGTTTCAATCTCATCGGCGACCTCACGGTTGAAGAGAACGTCGAATTGCCGCTCACCTATCGTGCCGGCATGCCTTCAGCCGAGCGCAAGAAGCGCGTGAAAGAAGCACTGGAACGCGTGAACATGGCCCACCGCATGCGCCACTATCCGGCCCAGCTCTCCGGCGGTCAGCAGCAACGCGTAGCCGTTGCCCGTGCATTGGCAGGCTCGCCTTCAATCCTGCTGGCCGATGAGCCCACCGGCAACCTCGACTCGAAAAACGGCGAGGCGGTGATGCACCTGCTGGCCGATCTGCATCGCGAGGGCTCGACCATCTGCATGGTCACGCACGATCCCCGCTTTGCACGCCACGCCGAGCGCGAAGTGCACCTGTTCGACGGAAAAGTAGTCAGCGAGCAGGAGCAGAAAAAGATGGAAGAAGAAGCGGAGGCTTAAGCCATGCTGCCGAACCTGCTCCGCGACCTGAGCTACGCAGTGCGCCAGCTTCGGCGAGCGCCGGGTTTCGCAGTCACCGCGATTGCCACACTTGCGTTGAGCGTGGGCATTGCCACCGCCGTCTTCTGCGTGATTGACGCAGTAGTTCTGCGGCCGCTGCCCTACGCGCAACCCGGTCGCATTGTCGACTTCGAGACGCACAGCGCCAGCGGGGGGTATTTTCAGCCGGCTTCGTGGCCGTCGTATCTCGACGAGCGGAATCAGGCAACGTCGTTTCAGGCGCTGGCCGGATACTTTCGCTGGCGGGAGTCCGCAGCAGAGACACCCACCGGCCCCGCCGTTTTGCAAGTTGTTCGCACCAGCGACAACTTCTTCGATGTCTTCGGCGTTCCTCCCGTGCTGGGCCGCGGATTTCTGACCGGCGAAGAACAGGCCGGCAAGAACGACGTGATTGTGCTCGGCTACGACACGTGGATGAAGCACTTCAATGGGTCACGCAGCGTGATCGGAAGCGCGCTGCGGCTCGACGGCCACACCTACACCATCGTCGGCGTCATGCCGGCAGGGTTCCGCTTCCCGCTGAATACGCGCGACGGCCTTTACATACCTGTGCATCTCGATGCCGCAACGTGGATGTCGACGCGCGGAGGCCATTGGCTGCGCACGGTTGGCAGACTCAAGGACGGCGTCAGTGTCAAGCAGGCCCAGGCGGATATGCAGCACATTTTCGCTAGCATCGGCAAGGCATATCCCGATACCGATGGCGGACGCACCGTGCGCCTGCAGCCGCTTTCCCAAGCAGTTGACCAGTCCAGCCGCGGTCCCTTGTGGACGCTGCTGGCCGCCGTCCTCGCCGTCCTGGCCATTGGCTGCGTCAACATCGCCGGCCTGCTGTTGTCTCGCGGCGTCAAGCGCCGGCGCGAAATGGCCATGCGCGTGGCCATTGGCGCGGGTCGCACTCGACTGCTGCGTCAGATGTTGACGGAGGGCTTGCTGCTGGCTCTGGCCGGCGCTGGCGGCGGCGTGCTGCTTGCCTGGTCGGTTCTCGACGTAACGCGTACGTTTCTCATCAAAGCTTTGCAACGCGGAGCTGACATTCACCTTAACTGGACCGTCCTGGCCGCGTCGGTTGGACTGGCGATTGCGGCTAGCCTGGCTGCGTCGTTCTATCCGGCGCTCAAGCTCTCCGGCGTCGATCCCAATACCGCGCTCAGGGCCGGAGGCAACACTGGCACCGGTCGCGGAGAGCACCGTCTGCGCGCTGGTTTTGTGATCGCCCAGGTAGCTCTGACGCTGGTTCTACTGGTCGTTGCAACACTGCTGATGCGCGTTGTAACCCGCTACCGGCATGTGGATCTGGGCTACGATCCCGCCCACATTCTTGCCATCGATTTGCACGTTGCGCCGGTTCGCTACGACGGCCGAGACGTAATAGCCGATTTCTACCAGCCACTGCTCGATCGCGTCTCCCACATACCCGGCGTGCACGCCGACGGACTCATCGACATGCTGCCCATCGAAAGCTATGGATCGAATCGCGACGTGCACATCGCAGGTCAGCCGCCATATCCGAAAAATGTGGAGATGCTGGCTGAGACCCGCATGGTGTCGACCGGTTACTTCGATGTTTTCGGACTCTCAACCCGCGCCGGGAGGACCCTGAGCCCGGCGTTGGACAAGAACGCCAACAAGGCCGCGACCGTGGTGGTGAACCAGGCGTTCGTCAACCAATATCTTCACGGCAGCATGGGCAACTCCACACCTAAACTCGACGACGCGAAGGATCCCGACGAATACACCCAAATTGTCG
>JASHVU010000053.1 GCA_030044455.1 Acidobacteriaceae bacterium
TCCGACCGTCGGCTCAAAGTCGTTGCTCATCATCCACTGCGCCAGCAGCGTGCTTTCGGTGAGCGCGCGCCACAGTTTTTCCTGCGCATGGGGAAATACTCTTTCGATTACTAGGCTACGGGGGCATTCTGCCGGTTTGCTCATCATTCCATCCTTTTTAGCAACACCATGGACAGTTTCGCCACGAGCGTCATTGAGCAAGCGGCCCGTGGCGCGCGTGTTTTCAGCCTTTAATGAGCCTGGATCATTGAACGTGAATGGTCGTATTGAGCAGGATGTCGGCCGACGAGTCGCCGATCATCACCTTTACGGGCTCCGCTTCAACCTTCCAGCCCGGCTGCTTTTCGTCCCACCATGCCAGCGTCGAAGCTTTGAGCGGAATCTCGACAGTCTTGGTTGCGCCGGCCGCGATGGTTACTCGCTTGAAGCCTTTCAGCGCTTCATGCGGCTCCTGAACTTTCCCGCCCAGGTGCTGCACATACATCTCGACCACCGCGTCGCCGTCGCGACTGCCGGCGTTGGTCACGTCCACGCTCACGGTGAGTGCGCCGTCTTTGGCGAGGCGTTCGGAGCTCGTCCGCAGGTTCGAATATTTGAAGGTCGTGTAGCTCAGGCCAAACCCGAATGGGTAGAGCGGCTCGCCCTTGAAGTACATGTAGGTGCGGCCGTCGCGAATGTTGTAGTCCATCATCGGCGGCAACTGGTCGATAGACTTGGGCCAGGTGACCACGGTGTGACCGCCGGGATTGTAGTCGCCGAAGAGAACCTCGGCCAGCGCAGTGCCTTCGTCCTGCGAACTGTGCGCCATGTGCAGAATCGCCGGTATGTGTTCCTGAGTAAAGTTGATGGTGTAGGGGAAGCTCGAAATGAGCACAACAATAGTCTTTGGATTGACCGCCCAGACCTGTTTGACCAACTGTTCCTGCTCGAGAGTCAGGCTCTCGCGGTCGCGTCCCTCGCGTCCGTCGCTGGCCACAGTGCAGGCCAGCGTGCCCCCGCCGTCAATCGTATGCACCCAATCGTGCGCCATGTCGGGCCCGCAGGTGGGGTCGTTGCCAATCACGACAATGGCAACATCAGAGTGCCTTGCCGCATTGATGGCCGCATTACCCAATTCGCTTTCGGCGTAGTTCACCTTCACGTTGGACCCTGCCTCATCCTTGATTCCCTGGAGCGGCGTCACCTTGTAAGGCGGCGTGCCGCCATACCAGTCCCAGCGAACCGAATCGGCCAAAGGCCCAATCACCGCGACGGATTTGATGGTGCTCTTATCGAGGGGCAGAAGGTTCTTGTCGTTCTTGAGCAGCACCACCGACTCAAGCGCCATCTTTTTTGAGATGGCTTTTTCTTGGTCGGTATTCCACGGCTCCGGCTCTCCTTTCATTTTGGTGAAGGGAACCATGTCGGGCGGGTCGAGCAGACCCAGTTTGATGGCAATGCGGAACTTTGGCCGCACCAGAGCATCCAGTTCGGCCTCGGTAATCTCGCCGTCTTTCACCGCTTGTTTGGTCTGGTCACGGTAGACATCGAGGAACTGGTTGACACCGTTTTTAAGGCAGGCCACCACCGCTGCCTGCTGATTGGGGAACAAATGGCGTGGGTCTACGAGTTGCGAAACAGCGCCGCCATCGCTCGAGATCACGTCCACGCCCCACTTGTCGACCACGATGCTTTTCATCACCGGGTTAATGGCCATCGGCGTGCCGTTCCAGCCGTTGTAGCTTGCCATCACCGCCTTTGCGCCGCCTTCAAGAAAGGCCATCCGGAACGGCACCGAGTAATACTCCCAGAACAGACGCTGGTCGAAGTCTGACGACGAGCTGTCGCGGTGGTCTTCATTGCTGTTGGCCAGAAAGTGCTTGAGCAGCGGCGAAGCCTGCCAGTATTTCGGATCGTCGCCCTCGAGACCCTTGCTGAACGCCACCGTCATGGTTCCGTTAAAGAATGGGTCCTCGCCGTAGACCTCTTCGCTGCGCCCCCAGCGCGGGTCGCGCGCCAGATCCGATTGCGGTCCCCATGTCATGAGCAGTTGCCGGCCATACTGCGGATTCTCAGTGATGTACCGCGCCTCGTACCCCTCCACGTAGCCCGCCTGCCGCACCATCTCCGGGTCCCACGATTCGCCCATCCCCGGCGGCTGCGGGAATTGAGTGGTGGTAATGGGCTGCCGACCGAAACGCGCTTCGCGCTGCACCACACCATGTATCCCCTCGGTATTGCCAATATTGGGTACCCCCAGCCGCGGAACAGCGGTCATCGTACCCAGAACATTGATCTTTTCGTCCACCGTCATCAGCGATAACAGATTGTCGATCCGCTTTTCGACCGACAGCGACGAGTCCTGAAACGGATACTTCGGTTGTTGGGTAAAGGCTGGAACCAGCGAGCAGACGGCAAGGCAGGAAGAAAGGAGCAGCTTTTTCATGGCCATTTTGTCCGGGGTCCATACTACAGTGCCGGACTTTGGGGTGCCAGACTCAATTCCTGCTTTTGATGACCGGCGCCCCAAAAAACTCGCTGATTGGTATACTTGAGGTGTGACCACCGCCGTCCTCGAAACCATCCCAAACGGTTCCTCTCGCGCGTCTTCCCATAGCCAGAAGAGAGTTTTGCTGCTCAAGCCGCGTGGTTTTTGCGCGGGAGTAGTGCGCGCCATCGACATTGTCAAAATCGCCCTTGAGACCTTTGGCGCGCCCATTTACGTGCGCCGCGAAATAGTTCATAACCGCTATGTTGTGAACGAATTGGCAGAAAAGGGCGCCATTTTCGTGCATGAGATCGAAGAGGTCCCTGACGGCCAGCGCGTCATCTATTCGGCTCACGGGGTTTCGCCTGCGGTGCGGGAAACAAGCAAAAAGCGTCATCTCAAAGTCATTGACGCCACTTGCCCGCTGGTCACCAAAGTCCACATTGAGGCCGTCAAATTCGCGAAACAGGGCTATTCGCTGGTGCTCATCGGCCACCGTGATCACGACGAGATCGAAGGCACTCTGGGAGAGGCGCCTGAAGTCACGCAGGTAGTTTCCAATGTCGCTGAAGTCGAGGCGCTTAACGTTCCCGACCCGAATCGCGTAGCGTATCTGACCCAGACGACGCTCTCGCTCGACGAGGCGCGCGACATTATTCACGCGCTCAAAATCAAGTTCCCCAATATTGCAGGGCCCCACTCCCAGGACATCTGCTACGCAACCGAGAATCGCCAGGTTGCGGTGCGCAATGTGGCCCATAACGCAAACCTGGTTTTGGTGGTCGGTTCCACCAACAGCTCCAACTCCAATCGCCTGGTGGAGGTCTCGCGCAACCTGGGTACCATCGGCTACCTCATTGACAACTCCCAGGCCATCGATCCCAAATGGCTTGAAGGGGTTGAAAATGTTGCCGTTACGGCCGGAGCCTCAGCCCCCGAGATCCTGGTGGAAGACGTGGTGAATTATTTGCGTCAAAACGGCTTTGCCAGCGTCGAAGAAGTTGAGGTAATGCCGGAAAATGTGCGCTTCGGCTTGCCGCCTGAAATCGTACAAGCCATCGGCAGCGCCGGCGGTGATCAGTCGGTGCCAGTCCGTTGAAGCTGCTTCAAAAGCGCCGATTCGACGACGGGTCGTCTAACAATTTGCGCCGGAGTGGGGCGCATTTGTTCGTTGCTGCCCTGACAAGTCTCCAGTGAGAAATCGGGACGTTTATCGACAACCGCATGAGTTCTGAGCAACGGAATACGCACACTCGAGCACCCGAACTTGGTCGGCCCCGATTCGGCCGCATTGATGCGGATATCGCCGACGTGGAATCGGCAATCTCCAGCTCCCGCGATTACGTTCTCTCTCGTCAATTGCCTGAAGGTTACTGGAATGGCGAACTCGAAGCCGACGCCATGCTCGAGGCGGATTACATCTTTCTGCATACGCTGCTCGAGTCCGGTGACCCCGGTCGTCTGCGCCGCGCCTGTACTGAGATGATGCGCTACCAGAACGAAGACGGCAGTTGGAGCATCTACCCCGGCGGTCCCGGCAATGTCTCGCTCTCGGTCAAGTGCTACTCCTCAGCCAAGCTCATGGGAATTCAGGCCGACGACCCGCGGCTAGCGAAGTGCCGTCAATGGGTTCTGGCGCACGGCGGAGTGACCGCCTGCAACACCTTCACCAAAATGTACCTCTGTGCGCTCGGCGAGTACGACTACGATGCCGTGCCGGCCATTCCGCCTGAGATCGTGCTTTTCCCCAGGTGGTTCTACTTCAATATCTACGAAATTTCCGCCTGGTCGCGGTCAATTCTTATTCCGCTGGCCATCATCTACGCCAAAAAGCCGTACAAGAAAATTCCGGCGGAGCAGGGAATCGACGAACTTTATGTCGGCGGTCGCGCCAGCTCTGACCTGCGCCTGCGAATGGATCGCAAGAAGCTCTTCTCGTGGCGCAACTTTTTCCTCATCTCCGACCGAATGACGCACTGGTTCGAGGCCGTGCACATTCGCCCACTGCGCACGCTGGCTCTGAAGCGCGCCGAGAAGTGGATGCTTGAGCGGCTTGAGATGTCTGACGGCCTCGGCGCCATCTATCCAGCCATGCTCAACGCCATCATCGCGCTGCGCTGCCTGGGGTACTCCGAAGACGATCCGCAGGTGATTCGTGCCCGCGATGAGTTCGAGAAATTAGGAATAGAGGAACCGCCGAACGCGCAGTTCCCCGAGCCTACCTTCCGCATGACCCCGTGCATGAGTCCGGTGTGGGACACCGCGCAGGCGGTCTATGCGCTTGGTGAGGCGGGCGTACCGCGCAACGATCCGCGCATGCTTAAAGCTGTGGATTGGATGCTGGCCAAAGAAGTGCGCCACAAGGGCGACTGGACAGTGAAGGTTCCCAACACCGAGCCGGGGGGATGGTACTTCGAGTTCAACAATGAGTTTTACCCGGATACCGATGATACGGCGCAGGTTCTGCTGGCGCTGAAGCATGTCGATAATCCCCGCGAGCGCTACCAGCACCAGGTTGCCGAGCGCGCCATCGAATGGGAATTCGCCATGCAGTGCCGCAACGGCGGTTGGGGCAGCTTCGATAAAGACAATACGAAGATGATCTTCCAGTACATCCCCTTCGCCGACCACAACGCCATGCTCGATCCGCCGTCGGTGGATATTACGGGCCGCATGCTCGAGATGCTCGCGTCCTACGGCTACACCCGCGAAGACAGGCGCGTCGAAAAGGCGATCAAGTTCATATTCAGTGAGCAGGAGCCCGACGGAAGCTGGTTCGGCCGCTGGGGCGTGAATTATCTGTATGGCACATTCCTCGTTCTGCGCGGCCTTGAGGCCATCGGCATCGACCACCTTGAGCCGCAGATCCAGCAGGCCGCAGAGTGGATTCGCATGGTGCAGAACCCCGACGGCGGATGGGGCGAAAGCTGCGGGACATATGACCAACCGGATACCCGCGGCATCGGCGTCAGCACACCATCACAAACCGCGTGGGCCCTGCTTGGTCTGCTGGCCGCCGGCGACGACCGCTCAGACTCAATCGCCAAGGGCGTGCGCTGGCTGTTAACCCGGCAGAGACCCGACGGCAGTTGGGACGAATCGATGGGCGAAGGACCCACGCGCCAAGGTATCATCACAGGAACGGGCTTCCCCAAGGTTTTCTACCTTGCCTATACAATGTACCGGCACTACTTCCCGCTGTTGGCGCTGACTACCTACAAGCGGGCCATGGAGAGAAGCAGCTTCTAGCCTCTAGCCTAGCTTTTGCGACGGCAGATGGAACGATGTACTTTGATTTTGCTTTTAGCTAGGAGCTAGAAGCTCTATTTCGCGGCCGCACGAAACGCGTCCCGTAAGGCGGCAAGGGACGTAGACGAACGGCACGAGTTTGAAGGTGCCGCAGAAACGCCTCCCGTAGGGAGGCAGGGAAGTTGACCCAGGACAAGATTGCACGAGCAATCGCAGTCCTGGGTAGACTGCAAAAGAAGATCGCAGCCCCGTAGGGGCGACGCGAATAAAAAGGCAGCTTCAGCCCCCGAGTTTTTAGCTAGAAGCTGAAAGCTAGTAGCTAGCAGCTGATTTTCGGGGCTTCAGCCCCTGAAGGATGAAACAGAATGGCGATTCCAATATCGCAGGTTTGGACGGTTGCCACTTACGTGTGGAAACAGCGGTTGAAGGGCAACAAGCGCTACCCGCTTGTGCTCATGCTGGAGCCGTTGTTTCGCTGCAACCTGGCCTGCGCCGGGTGCGGCAAAGTGCAATATCCGCCGCATATCCTCAAGAAACAGCTTTCGCCCGAAGAGTGTTTTGCCGCAGTCGAAGAAAGCGGCGTTCCCATGGTCTCCATACCGGGCGGCGAACCGCTGCTCCATCCCCAGATCGTCGAAATCGTAAATGGCCTTATCGCGCGCAAGAAGTATATTTACCTCTGCACCAATGCGCTCGAACTCAAGCGCCGCCTGCCCGAATTCACTCCCTCAAAGTACCTCACCTTCAGCGTTCACCTTGACGGCCAGCGCGAGCATCATGACTTCAGCGTCTGCCGCGAGGGCGGCTGGGATATCGCGGTCGAGGGCATCAAGGAAGCGGTCAAGCGCGGCTTCCGCGTCACTCCCAATTCAACCTTCTTCGATGGCGTCGATCCGAACAGCGTGCGCGCTTACTTTGATGAAGTCATGGCCATGGGTGTCGAGGGCATCGTGCTCTCGCCCGGCTATAGCTACGATAAAGCGCCGGACCAAACTCACTTCATGGGCCGCGCCAAGGTTCGCCGTCTTTTCCGCGCCATCCTGTCCAACCGCAAAAAGAGTTGGAAGTTTAACATGTCACCGTTGTTCCTCGAATTCCTGATGGGTGACCGGCAATACGAATGCACGCCGTGGGGCTCGCCTTCGTACAGCATCTTCGGCTGGCAGAAACCCTGCTACCTGCTTCAGGACGGCTATACGGAGACCTACAAGGAGCTGATCGAAACCACAAAGTGGGAAGAGTACGGCGTTGCCAGCGGCAATCCCAAGTGCGCCAACTGCATGGTGAGCTGCGGGTACGAGCCCACCGCGGTCATCGATGGTTTCCTCAGCTTGCGTGGCTTCTGGAGCATGGTCAAAGGCAACTTCAGCGCCTACAAAGACGCACACGCGCAGAAAGTGCTGAATGAATTCAAGCCGCAGGGTCATGCGCCGCTGATTCAGATCGGGAGCACCGATCGCGCCATGGAGGAAACCAACGCATGAGCGCTGAAGTTCTTAAATACACGCGCGCAGAGGTTGAGGCATTCGAGGTTGTTCCGGGCTTCAAGCACGAGAATCTGGAAGGGGTGATTCCCGAGTTTGCGACGGACGACGAGATCCGTAGCGCCCTTGAAAAGGCCTTCGATTATCGCGGTGACGTCACCATCACGACGAAGTCCGGCGAAGTCATCGAAGCTTACATCTTCAACCGCTCAACCGGCGCCACGCTTGAAGATTCATTCGTGCAGTACTTCACTCCAAAGGCAGCAGAAAAGCGCAAGCTCAGCTACGCCGATGTCGCTCGTCTCGAATTCACTGGCAAAGACCGCGCCGCCGGCAAGCACTGGGAAGACTGGGTGAAGGCCTACAACGATCGCAAAGCCGCCGGCGAAAAAGGCATCGCCCTGGTACCCGAGAAGCTGGACTAGCAAATCATCCATGAACAGCCGCCGCTGGCAATTCGTCGGGCCGACATTTCATCCTGTGAAAAAGTGGTTGATCGGCTTCTCAGCTCTGGGCATGTGTGCTCTTGCGCTGGTTCTTGGGCTCTCAACGGGATTCCCGCACTGGCTTGAATGGGCCGGGTGCGCTTTCGTTGGTCTCTACTGGCTCGGAGGCTCGTTTTATTTACTCTGGCAGCGTGTGATCAAGGACCGCCAAGTGGTGGGTTGGCAGCTCGGCGTCTATCCTCGAGCTTGGCGGCGCTGGATTCTCGACAAATCCGACGGCCGATGCAAACGGTAGCCAGTCAGTCCGACATTCATTCCGGCGCGCCCGATCGAGCGATCCCTCCGGCTCTAGGAGTGCCTTACGATCGCCGGTGGCGTAGCGCCGGTTCGACCACCAAGCAGCCAATCCAGTGGCGCGCGAATATCCTGCTGGCGCGCTTCACCTAGCACACGGCAAATCATTTCGCCGTTCTCGTCGAGGATGATGCTGGCCGGCAACTCGTTGCCAAGCCCCAGCCGGTCGAGCGTGCCAAGATCCGCGCCCGCCCAAACCTCGAGCCCTGCGCCGTGGGCTTTCATAAACCCATCGATCTTCGCGCGCGTCGCCGCAGTGTCTGGATTTTCATCGGCTGAGATGGCCACAAAACGGACTCCCTTCGCCGAGTACTGCGTGTTCAGGCTGGTGAGCAGCGGCAACTCTTCGCGGCAAGGACCGCACCACGTGGCCCAGAAGTTTACCACGACAATGGAGCCGCGCAATTCCGCAAAGCTCTTCGTGGTTCCCGTCAAATCTTTGAACTCGAGATTGGGTGCCCGCTTGGCATCCAAAACAGACGGCAGGCACAATACGGCAATCGCCGCAAGAACGAAAATTCTGCATTTCAACATTGCCTTCATGCCTCAATGCGCGGCGACTCCTTCTTCAGACCGCCGCGCAAATATGGGTTGTTCATTTACGAATCCGCGAATGGACGCCGTCAGAACCGATGCGTCCAGCTTGCCAGCCACACGTATTGCGCAAAAGCCGCATCGCCATGCGTTCCGTACACTGAGTCGGGATAGCTGACGGTGCGGTCGCGGTGCACTGCTTTATATATGCCAAACGTCAGAATGTTCGATCCACGCACGTATTCGCCTCCGGGTCCCGCGGTCACTGCAAAACCCGGTCTGCGAAATCCGTCGTTGCTGTTTGGAAAAAGGTTTTTCGCCGGCACTCCCTCATCGCGCGGACCGAAGGTTGCGCTCAGCCCCTTCACGCGTTTGATTGGAACGTCAACTCCCGCTTCGAGAAGGTACTGGTCTGAGATCGCGTTGTAGTTGTCAAGCGGAGTGGTGGTGCTTAGAGTTGCGCTCCGCTGCACTCCATCGGTTCCACCTTGCGTCGCAATGTAGTCGCCGTCGGTATAAAAAACAAGCTGCTTGCCCACGAGTTGGTATCCCATCCATTGCATTACCAGGCCCCAGCCGCCACCCCCGGGCTGGATCGAATAATCCACGGGCAACGTCTCTTCCTCGGCAGGCCCACTCCCGGTCGTGTTTTCATCGATGGTGTTGGTCACGTCGTCGTTGCCTGTCGGCGCCATCACTCCAAGACCAGCAGAGAAGTTGCCGCGAGGAGCATTTCCCGGATTCTTGACCCAGGTGTTGACGCCGAAAATTGTGTCGCCCAAACCGGAGGCCGCATACTTGATCGGCGAGTTCTGGCTCTTGCGCGTGGCAAACAGGAACGGCATGTCCACCTCCACGCTGATCCGCGGCGTCCACTGGTAGGTGACATTTGCCGTGATAAGGTTGATGCGGTTCTCAACCTGCGTGTGGTCTTGGGCGCGATATTCCTGGTACACGTCGCCAACATAATGCTGATAAGAGAACTGGTGCCGTTCGCCGATGGTCAGTTGGAAGTGACCGGGCTGCAGCACGCCGCCTTGGTTGGTCGGCAATCCGCCCTGCTCAGGAGACCGCGCCAGGATGCATCCCTGCGCATGCAGAACTCCGCTGCAAAAACTCAAAATAATCGCCGCGACAAGTGTAGCCAGAACTCTGTCGGCGGCACGCGCGCTCATTGAAGCGCACCTGCGCGCACCTGCACAAGTGCAGAACATGAAGATTCGCATAAGTTGTTTTGACCTCTCTTGAATTTGGGAAGGAGGAAGCAGGTTCGAGTGCGCAGAAATTTCCTTCTGCCGGCGCGGATGCCTCCACAAATCCAGCTCAGTTCATTTCTCTGCCTGAACCATGCACAAACTTTAAAGGCACGTTGCAAATGACCGCATCGCGCAAACAACCGATTTGCCGCTGAGATAGTTGATTGAGAAGAATCTCAAGCGTGCGATTGGGAATTCTCTACAACCGCAGCGAAAATCGATCCGGCGCCCCACATCGTAAACTGATTCCTGAACCCTGATCTCTGTCATGAAAATCTTTCTCACAGGCGCCACCGGCTTTGTCGGCCACCACGTGGCCAAGGCTCTTGCCGCAGACGGTGCCGAGCTCCGCCTCCTCGTCCGCAAAACCAGCAACCTGAAGAATCTTGAAGGCATTGCCGGCGAAACTCACGTCGGCGATCTCGCCGACCCCGAATCCATCCGTCCTGCCCTGGCCAACATCGACGCACTCGTTCACGTCGCCGCCGACTATCGTCTCTGGATTCCCGATCCCGCAGCCATGTATAAGTCCAACGTTGATGGCACGCGCGAGCTGCTGCGCCTCGCGCGCGAAGCCGGCGTAAAGCGCGTCGTCTACACGTCAAGCGTTGCTACCATGCACTTCCGCACCGACGGCATCGTCATCAACGAAGACACGCCGGTTTCCCTCGCCGACATGGTGGGCCACTACAAGCGTTCAAAATTCCTAGCAGAGCAGGAAGCGATCAAAGCCGCGCAGGCTGGCCAGCAGGTCATCATTGTGAATCCAACCAGCCCCATCGGATCGAACGACGCTAAACCCACGCCCACCGGCCGCATCTTTGTCGACTTCCTCAACCACAAATTCCCGGCCTACATGGATACCGGCCTCAACCTCGTCGACGTTTCCGAAGTCGCGCGTGCCCACGTTCTCGCGCTTACAAAAGGCACTCCCGGCCGACGATATATTCTCGGAGGAGAAAATCTCACCCTCAAGCAAATCCTCGACAAGATGTCGGCCATTACCGGTATTCCTTCGCCTACGGTCAAGATCCCATTTGCCGTCGCGGCAACGTATGCATTTTTCGAGGAGATCATCACCGGCAAGATTCGCGGCGAAGCACCGCGCGCCACCCTCGAAGAAGTCCGCATGGGCCGCAAAAAAATGTTCGCCTCCTCCGCGCGCGCCCAACAGGAGCTTGGATTTCGTATCGCACCCGTCTATCCTGCCATGCGTGCGGCAATCGAATGGTTCCGCGCCCACGGATATGCGCCATGACAAAGAAAATCCATCTATCGACCTTTCAAATCGGCACGCCCGCAAAGCCCGAGCAGGGCCTGCGTATCGGTGTGACGCGCCATCCGCCACGCGGCGTACCGAAAGAACGTTGGGTCGTCGACGGCTATTTCGATGTATGGCTTCCAACGGTTGCACCCGACGCAAAACTGGTGACAGAAATCCGCCACCTGCCATCGGAAAAAACATCCGAGCGCGAAAGGCTCTTCGCTCGCTATGAACGCGAACTCCTTGCCGACGCCACCGGTCGCCAGACAGTAGAGCTCATCGCGCAAATAGCGGCTCGCACGCCCGTAAGCATCGGCTGCTTCTGCGAAGTCGAATCACACTGCCATCGTTCGCGCCTGTATAGAATCATCATGGATCACGCCCAGGCAGGGAACCAATGACCCGCGTCGCCATTCTCGCCGCATTTCCCGGCGAGCTTTCCTCGCTCGTCAAAGGCTGGCCGCACAGCGACCGCGCCGGAGTCCATTTCTGGGCACAGCGCAACGAGGAGGAAGAATGGATCGCCGCATGCGCCGGAGCCGGGCAGCCTGCTGTCACCCGCGCCTTCGCCGCCCTTGAAGACGGCGGCCCCATCGATCTGGTCTTCTCGATAGGCTGGGCCGGCGCACTTCGCGCCGATCTCCCCGCAGGCTCCGCCCACAATGTTGCCGGCGTCATTGACACCCGCACCGGCGAGCGCTTCCGCTGCGATGCAGAATCCGGCAATCTCTGGCTCGTCACAACCCCCCGCGTGGCCGACGAAAAAGAAAAACACCGCCTGGCTTCCACCTATAATGCCGCGCTCGTCGACATGGAAGCCGCTGCTGTCGCACGACTCGCAGCCATGCGTGGTGTCCCGTTCTACGCCATCAAAGGCATCAGCGATTC
>JASHVU010000545.1 GCA_030044455.1 Acidobacteriaceae bacterium
TCAAATCCCCGCTTAGCTCATACATGGATCAGCTGTATCAAATTAAAACAGATACACTATTCAGATCAACCGTTAAGATTTCATTATGGACCGCCATTGACGCATAGTCCAGTCATCGGTGGTGAAGCGAAGGCACACGCCCCCGCGCCGTCTGTCGATTTAATAACCACCCTCGGCTAGGCTGGCGAGCGAAGCCAAGGTTTGATCAAGCAATTTCTATGCCACTCCTTTGCCTTTTTCCAATACGCGAGGAACAACCATTCCACTTTTGGGTAACTACAATTATTACCTAGGTTACTCTCTTTGGTCACATTCCGGTTTTCCAATGCTCGCATTTGCGGCTATTCTGTTTCCGTCGCAATCGAATTTCAACTTCAAACCGTTCCTTCGGCTGCATAAGATATTGACAGACAATATTTTATGACAACCTGAGATCCCATTCCTGTTCCCTCTGACTTGAAGGCGGGGATGCAACCGTAGCGGTCCGGCGATCCCGGGTTTGATGTGCAAGCACTCGGGTCGGTGGACAAATTCGCCTTAAGCCGTTGATTTTCATTGGTACTTCATCGCATTTTGGATTACCAGTGTCGGATTCTTTAGCACTAATCGGGGATTGGCAAAGGTTTTTCGATGTTGGATTATGGGGGTACATCGCCGAACATTTTCGTATGTTCCCCTAGGAACGGCACAACGGCATCCCGGAGAAGGCAGCGCGTCGACCAATGATTCGAATCGGACTTTACTCTGAAGACCGGACTTTGCAACCACTTCTCTCTTCCGCCCTTGGTAAAGAGTTTCAGGTTTTGCTGGAATCGGACGGGGATGGGATGGACAGCCTAATCGCGGCTGGCGATTGCGATGTGATCATTCTCGATTTCTCTTCGCATCGCGATACCCTCGAGGAGCGCATCGAATGCTCACGGCGCTTGATAGCTTCGAGCATCCCTGCAATCCTGCTGGCCGACGACACCCTCCGCACTACGGCATTCGAGCTCGTCCGAATGGGAGCATTTGGTTACTGCCGCCGCCCACCGTCCATCCGCGACTTGAAGACCATGTTGCAGCGGGCATACGAGAACTCCTCGCTCAAGCAGCAATTGCATACGGTTCAGCAGCGCATCGAGGAGCCGGCCAGTTGCGATCAGATTCTGGGCTCGACGCCCGGCATGCGCCGCGTTTTTCAGTTAGTCCGCAGTGTCACCGATCTCAATGCTTCGGTTCTTATCACCGGCGAAAGTGGAACCGGCAAGGAACTGATCGCCCGCGCTATTCACAACCTCGGCTCGCGCGCAAAGAAACCGTTTGTCGCCGTCTCCTGCGGCGCGATTCCCGAGACGCTGATTGAAGCTGAGCTTTTCGGCCACGAAAAAGGCGCATTCACCGGATCGGTGGCCGCCCGCGCAGGTTACTTTGAGCAGGCTGAAGACGGAACCCTCTTCCTCGACGAAATCGGTGACCTGAGCCTGTTTACGCAGGTCAAGCTGCTGCGTGTTTTGCAGCAGATGGAGTTCAGCCGCCTGGGCTCGAACAAGCTCATTCCACTCGAGGCGCGGCTCATTTTCGCCACCCACCAGGATCTGGCCAAACTGGTGGCTGAAGGTAAGTTCCGCCAGGACCTCTACTACCGCATCAACGTAATGCGCATTGAGTCGCCGCCGCTTCAGGACCGGCCTGAGGACATTCCCCAGATCGCACAACACTTCCTCAATCGCTATTCGCAGGTCTTTCAAAAGCCGATCGAGTCGATCGAGCCGGAGGCGCTCGAGATGCTGCAGAGCTATTCCTGGCCTGGCAATGTCCGCGAGCTCGAAAACGTGATGCAGCGCGCCATCATTGTCGCCACCGGCCGCAGTATTCATGTCGAGGATCTCAGTATCAACGTTCAGGAAGACGAAGTAGCCGCCACCGGGGATGTTGTTATCGACTTCGCCGATTACCATCCCGACGGTTCCTTCGAACGCCAGTTGCGCGATTACAAGATCAAGCTGGCGGTGAGCGCAGTCCGCGAGCACAACGGTAACAAGACCATGGCTGCCCGTAGTCTTTGCATCTCGCGCGCCTATCTCCACCGCCTGCTGCGACTCGCCGAGGCCGATACTCAATTCACCGAGCCTGTCCTGCGCGAAACCAGAACCGCATAGAGCTGCTCTTTCTCTTGGTCTGCAATTGAGTTCGCGGCGGACTTTTGATTTTCTTGATCCCTGGCAGTGTTTCGCCACTCGCGGTTCGCCGGTGACGCCCTCACTGCTGCACTGTTCAACTGTTGCATTGTTCCACACCTAGGTGTGCATGTTATAGGCAGGCGGTCCGGCCATCACCATTCCACTCTTTTGTCGGCCGTGAATATACCAGCAGCACCATGTGGTTTCGTGGGTTTGGCCTTCGCCCAGGGGCATCAGATCCCTGTAAATCACCTTACCGTACAGCAAGATCAGTTCTTCCCACTTCTCGACTCGTTTGAACTTCTCGTCACTGCCGCAGAAGCTCTTCACTTCGTCGCGGCTGAATGTTTTGATTCCCGTTGATTCGCCCGGCAGCAACACAACCGACGACAACCCCGCGCTGTGATTTACCTCGTCGAATTCCGGTTGATTGGGCAGGTGGGTCTGGTCAACGGCGGTGGTGGTCTTGTCAATGGTCGATACAATTCTTGCAGGTCCGCGGCCGCGGTTCGTGGCGGTCACGGTAAAGCTGTTGTCCACGCTGCGCGAAGGTTCAGCTGTGATCAGAATCCAGGGCCGCTCTGCCCGTATGATGGCCTGCGCATGCAGCAATGCTGCCTGCGCGCTGTCTGCTGCCGCCTGCGCCGCCGTTTCAGCGTAGTGCGTCTGGCGCTCAATCTTCTTGAGCGTTGACAGTGCCAGCATAATCCCCACATAACCCAATACCGCGAGCAGGATTTTTGCAACCCAGGCCACGCGGTCCGGCCATAGCCACGGCGCCGGAGCCGGAGCGGGAGTGGCGATGGTGATGTGCGCCGGCTGCGCATCGCAGGGCCCTTCCTCGCAGTTGGGCGTAGCACCGCTGTTCACGCTCGTGGCGGTATTCGAACTCAGCGGCAAACTGTTCGTTGTGGATGGAGCAGGGGAATGGGGGACCGCCGTTTGCGGACGAGTGGCCGTGGTCTGGGGACGACTGACCGAATTCGTAGAGGCTTTCGGAGCGGACTGACCGGAAGGGGAAACTTGTCCGTTGGCTTGCGCTCTTATCATCCCGACGCCCTGCGCAGCCAACACCAGCAGGGCAAGGATCACCTTACCCTTGCTCACCATGGCGCAAATGTATCACACCGCCTGGCGGCTGATGCTGTGCCCGCGGCTACATGCGCCAAAGCAGCAAACAGGCCCGCTATTCATGTTTAATCTTACCTGACTACTATACATCGTATAGTTTTAAGTATACAGTGTATACATGGACGCAAAAAACGAGACTTCCCGGGAAATCTACTCGTGCGCCCTGCGGGTCTTTGAAGCTGAGGGAGCGCAGGCCGTGACCATGCGGCGTATCGCCAAGGAGATCGGAGTGACACCTATGGCGCTTTACCACCACTACGAGAACCGCGACGCATTGCTAGGCGCTGTGGTAGACACCGAGTTTGAGCAGCTGGCCGAGTATTTCCAGCGACCAATGCAGCAGCGGACATTTGAAGAGCAGATGATTCACATCATGGATGGATATGTGGACTACGCCCTCGCCCATCCCCGGATATTCGAGTATGTGTTTTCAAGTCCTCGCCCCGGAGCACGGCGCTATCCGCGCGACTTTCACGCCCGGCGCTCACCCACGCTCAACATCCTGGCGGATACGGTTCGGTCGTTCATTCGGACCAATCGGCTCAAGCATGACGACGTGTGGGAAATTGCAATGCAGTTGTGGGCGCATGTGCACGGCTACCTGATGCTTTATCGCGCCGGCCGGTTCGAACTCACAGAACGCGAGTTCCGCAATCTTATTCATCGTTCCTTACGGAGGTCACTCTATGGATTCAAATCGTAATCGCGCCCGCAACGCTCTGACTGCTGTTGCCGCCATCATCCTTACTGCAGCCGCGTACTTTGTGTCATCCGGGCTTC
>JASHVU010000546.1 GCA_030044455.1 Acidobacteriaceae bacterium
ATAGACGATGATCACGGGCTGCGCAACATCGACTGGGTCGAAAACAACCGCAAGAAGGTGTGGGCGATGTCGGATGGCAAAGTGGCCTACGTTTACATGCCCAACACTGCGGGCGCAGGGTACAACAGCTTCAACCGTTACTTCTACAGCCAACTCGACAAGCAGGCGCTGGTGCTGGATGAACGCTGGAACCAGGGCGGTTACATCGCTGATTACGTTGTTGACGTGCTGAAGCGCTTCCCGCTCTCCGGGATCATTGAGCGCGATGGCAAGCCGATTCACGATCCAGTGGGCGCAATCTTTGGGCCCAAGGTGATGCTGATCAACGAGGGTTCTGGATCGGGCGGCGACGCGAACCCCTGGTACTTTAGGAAGGCGGAAGTCGGCAAGCTGGTGGGCACGCGCACATGGGGAGGGCTTATAGGCATCAGTGGCTATCCCACGCTGCTTGACGGCGGCCACGTAACGGCGCCGCGGTCTGCTCTTTACGGCTTACACGGCGAGTGGGAGGTGGAGAATCACGGGGTCCCGCCCGACGTGGAGGTGGAACTTCTGCCGAAGGACGTGGCGGCCGGCCACGACATGCAATTGGAGGAAGGCGTGAAGCTGGTATTGGAGGAGCTGAAGGCGAATCCGATTCCAAGCATTCCGGTTCCGCCTTACCCCAACTACCACAAGAATGATGGCCTGGGGAAGTAAGCCAGGCGAGACCGAGCCGGACCAATCAGCTTGCGCTTGGGCACGCCGGCGCATCGCAAGTTAGTCGCGCTTGCGGCTGCCGGGGCGAGAACCGGATTTTCCGCCGGAGCGGAAGGAAGGTTTGCCTGGGCCTTTGGAGAAGGACCGTTGACCCGATGCTGGTGGAGAGCCGAAGCGTTTGGCTGCCGGTGGTCCGGAGGCGAAGCGCTTGCCTGATGGCCTTGAGCCGGATTTGCCGGCGGGAGGCGCGTCAAATTGTTTACGTGCAGGCCTGGAAGAAGATTCGGGAGGGCGTCCTCTAAAGTCTTCGGCCGCTTTACGGCGCTGGCTGAATGGCGGCTGGTCGTCGTGTCTGAAAGACGGACGCTCACTGCGATTGAAGGGCGGCCTGGGGCCGCGATCGGGCGAACGCCGATCATTACGCTTGAATTGAGGACGGTCTCCACGCTTGCCAAATCCCCGGCGTTGAGAATCGTCGCCTTCAGATTTGTAATTGCGCTGCAGGGAGTGGGAACCGAATCCACGGTTTTCGAATCTCTTTCGCAGACCCGATTCGAAGTCTTCACGTGAGCGGAATGGCTTCGATTGGCCGCGGGGAGGACCGAAACGGCGAGCTTCGCCGCGGTCTTTGCTTTCCAATTGAGGAAACTGCGAACGGCCGCTGGAACGCTCGGGCTTTGCGGAATTGAACCGCGGCTTGTACGCGGGCCTTGAACTGGACCCTGAGCTGGGTTTTAAACTGCGCTGCGGCGCGCTCCCGGGCCGACCCGATGGTGGCGCGAAGGGCTTGCGCTCGCGCCGCTTTGCTCCGCGTTCATCTGATGGGTAACCCGCATCCCTGGGCAACATCTGAGAGGCGCGGGGACGGCGCGGCTTGAGCTTGCCCTCGGCTGTCAGCTTCAGCGCCTTTACTTCTTCTGCGCTCAGTTCACGAAACTTGCCGGGTTCGAGGTCCAGCACCAGCGGTCCATAGCCCACGCGCCGAATCTTCTCAACAAAGTGGCCGATCTGCTCAAACATTTTGCGCAGCTCGCGGTTGCGCCCTTCGATGAGCACGACTTCATACCACGGGTTATCGCCCTGCCGCACCTGCCTGATCGTCGCCGGCGCAGTGCCGACGCGCTCTGAGCCAGGCCTGCCACGCTCGATTGAAACACCAGAACGAAGACGGTCGAGCTCCTCTTCGCTCGGATTGCCTGCCACCTTCACCAGGTAGGTTTTCTCCACTCCCAATGAGGCGCGGGTAAGCTGGTTGGCAAGTTCTCCATCGTTGGTCACAAGCAGCAGGCCTTCGCTCAGGTAGTCGAGCCGGCCGACCGGGTACAAACGCTGGTGCATCTTTTCGAAGAACTGCATCACCGTCGGCCGGCCTTCGGGATCGCTCACCGTGGTGACGTAGCCGCGCGGTTTGTTGAGTACAAAATAACGATGGCGCTCAGCCCCGGCAATCAGTTTGCCGTCGACGCGGATGTGATCGCGGCCGAGGTCAGCCTTGGCCCCGAGCTGGGTGACGACTTGGCCGTTCACCATCACGCGACCCTCAACGATCATCTCTTCAGCGCGGCGCCGGCTCGCGATACCCGCGTGCGAGAGAATCTTCTGCAGCCGTTCTTGCTTTGCAGGTGGAGCAGAGCCAGCGACGTGTGGAGCTTCGGGGAGATACTCCGGTTCTTCGTTCGATTTAATTTCTTCAGCAAGGGCCGTGGCCAGCGCCTCCGATTCGCCCGGCGTGAAGGGCACATCGGCGTCTGCTGCGGTGTGAGCCTCGCCGTCGATCACACTTCCGATGGGGTCGAGGACCGGAGCGCTTACTGGGACGCTAACTTCCACCGATGCGCCGGTCTCGTCCTTGATCGTTACTTTGGCTGTATTCGTCGCGCGGGCGCTGATTGGGGCCCGTTTCTTTTTTGCATTCTGCGTGGCTGGCTCAACGGCGGCCGGCTCAACCGCGGAATGAAGCGGAACTTTTGGGACGTTTGCAGGCGCACCGGGCGCGGGCGGAGCCTTCTTCGCGGGTGTTTTTCTGGCCTTCGGCTTCAGTTCAGGCGCAGAAACTAATTCAATATCGAGCTTTGCTGCCTGTTTTTTGTGCGCAGAAGCGGTGGCAGCTACAGCCTTTTTCTCTGTTTTCTTTGGCACGAGCGGCCTCCCTGTCTCATCCTACTCCAGGGTGGTCTTCGGGGCCTCTGCAGTCGCGTCTTCGGTCGCGGGTTCTGGCGCCGTCTCATCCGTATCCGTCTCCTCGGCTTTCTCGAGCTGGTGCTCCAGCTCAGTCTCTTCCGCGGCCGGCGATTCCGGTTCCTGGCCGGCAGTCTCGGCCTCCTCGAATTCGCTTGCCGCCATCTTCTCGAACTCTTCCATCGA
>JASHVU010000547.1 GCA_030044455.1 Acidobacteriaceae bacterium
AAAACGAGCCTCGGGGAGGTCGTTGTTGTGAATAAGGCGTTATTTATCAATGGTACCCAATTTAACCCCGTAACCATTCAGTAAACACAACTCCGTGAAAAAAGGCCTTTCTTACCTTTCTGTGCCAAAAGACGGGCACGAATCGCTGCATTCGGCCCAAACAGCGCGGCGAGATCCCAACGGAATCTCGCCGCCCAACGCACGAGCTGGAAGCTGTCTTTGGTCCCTCAGTCCTTCTATCGAATTATTCTGAAATTCTTGAGGGTGAGTTGAGTATGACTTTCGTTAGTTTGACGCGACTGAGAATCCGCTCCTTTCGATTCGTCCCGCCCTTCGCGCTCCACACCTGGCGGTCGATCAGGCAGATAAAACGCGCAACCGGGTTTCAGACCGGCGCCGTCCTGGCCGATCGAAGCTTCGCCTTCTGGACCATGACAGCCTGGGACAGCGAGGACAGCATGCGAACGTTCATGGCCTCGGGAGCCCACAAGATTGCAATGACTCACCTCCTGGAATGGTGCGACGAGGCTTCAGTCGCCCACTGGGCACAGACGGAGAACCGGATCCCTTCCTGGATGGAAGCCGACAGGCTCATGCGCGATACTGGACGCCCCTCGAAGGTGAGATATCCGAGCCCACGCCACGCTACCCTGAACTTCAGTGCCCCACGCACCTCCGCCAGTGTGAAGATCACTCGACATCTGATCCGCGATACCTAACCGCCGAAATTAAGCCTGGGTTTGCACCTCCGCGATTCCGTGATTGAAGATGAGCGATGGCAAGCGTGCATTCGCTGCCCGTATGTCCAAATACAGCGCGGCGAGGTCCCAAACGAATCTCACCGCGCGTATCAACTGACCCCTGATCCCTGACCTCTGTCTTAATGAATCATGTTAATCGTGTCCTGCGCGACCGTATCGAAAGTCGTTACCGCCTTCGAGTCCGCTTCAAAACCGCGCTGCGCAATGATCAGGTCGCTGAACTCCGACGAGATGTTCACGTTGGAGTCTTCGAGTGCCGAATCCTGAATGCCGCCCAATCCGCCCGTTCCCGCGGCTCCAACCGACGCAGTTCCGCTGGCCAGAGTCGTCTGGTATTCTCCATCGGCCTGCAAATTCAGACCCTGCAGATTCGTCATGTTGGCCAGCGCGATCTGCCCAACCACCTGAGTTCCGCTGGTGTACTGCGCCGTGACCGTGCCGTCGGAGCCGATGGTGAAGCCTGTGCACGTGCCCGCCGCGTTGCCATCTGCCGTCGTGCCTGACACCGCTGATGCCTCATCCACCTGGCTGATCGTCGGCGTCCCGCCCGAGCCAAGCAGATTAAAATTCAGGTTCAGCGTATTGGCCCCGTCAGCGAGGTTAGCGAACGATAGTGGAATCGATTGGATGTCGCCCGCTGCCGTGCCGACAGCCTGCCCCGGAGGTGCGGCCGCCCCCTGCGCAACATTGGTCAGATTGCCGTTGGCGTCGAAGGTCAGCGTTCCGGTGATCGGCGCGGGAGCAACCCCTCCGGTGAAGTCCGCCGCCGGCAGCGCCGCCGAATAGGTCCACGTGCCCGGCGCGGTCTCAGTGTAAGTGATGGTCACGTTGTGGCTCGCACCCAGCGAATCGTAGACCGAAACTGTGGCCGGAAATGCGCTGGTGGATTCGGAGTCGAGATTCGCCGTCATGCTGAAATTCTGGGTAGCCGCCGGCAGCTGCACCTGGCCCATCGTCGGAACACTGATCGCGGTCAATGGGGCGCTCGTATTCACCACTCCGTTCACTGCCGGGTAGCCCATCAATAGAGAGCCGTTGTCCGTCACCAGGTTTCCACTCGTGTCCTGCGAGAAGGAGCCGTCGCGGGTGTAGGCGGTTGCGCCATCGGTATCTTTGACGATAAAGAAGCCGTTGCCGTCGATCGCCATATCCGACGAGCTCATGCCGCTCGTGTTGTACGATCCCTGCGAGAAATCGGTGGAGTTCGACGACACCTGTGTACCCGCGCCCACCTGGATCGGATCGCCGGATCCCGTCTCTCCCACTTGCTGATAAAACAGGTTTGAAAAGTTCGTGGTCTGCGCCTTGAAGGCCGTCGTGTTCATATTCGACAGGTCGTTGGCGATCGTGTTCAGAGCCGTTGAATCGGCCTGAAGCCCGGTAAGCGGGATAAAGAAACTTGCCATGATTCGTCTCCTTCTGATGTGCTTTCAAATCGCCGCCCCTACGGCCGGCCGGGTTACGTGTCAGTTCGTCGCCGGTGTCGAGGCACCGGCCGCAGCGTGAGTTCTGCCCGCCAGTGCATGACCAACGCGCCTGGCAGCTGGATTCGTTTTCTCGACGCCAAGGTTCCCGGCGATCGGCGCAGCTTGCGCCCGTGCGGTGCCTGAGGGCCCAATTCCGGTTTGCCCAAGTGAACCAGGCGAGCCCAGCGAAGGTTGGCCGCCAATGTGCATCGCCTGCATGATCTGGGCGGTCTTTGAACCGGCCGCCGGCGCAGCCTGAACGGCTTGATTCCCGCTCACCGGATTGGCGTCGCTCGTTGCCGCCGCCGAACTCGATCCTGACGAACTCGTCGAACCACTCGCATCGCCCGAAAGCGTCTGGTTGATGTCGATCAACTGCTCCAGGCTGTTCACCTGCACAAGCTGATCGATGTACTCGTTCGGATCGGTGTCAGCGGTAGGATCCTGATTCTGCATCTCGGTCACCAGCAACGTGAGAAAGTCGTTTGCCGAGATCGTCGCGGAGCTGTCCGATGGGTCCGAAACGTTCGACCCGCTGGCGCCACCCGTGCCCGGTGTCGACGTGTCCAGGGGCGTCGCTGCCTTCGTTGCCTGAGCCTGCCCAGCCAACAATGCATGATGAAAGATCGCCGATGCCATGCTGCCCTCCCTGTTGTTGCGCTTGAATCTCCAATCGCGTGCTTCCCTGCCCGCTTTGCTGCCCGCTTAACGCCCGCTTCCCTGTCCGCTGCTCTGGCCGCTCTCCCGCCCAACTGCCATCCGCTCTCATGCCCGACGGCCCATCTGTTCAAC
>JASHVU010000548.1 GCA_030044455.1 Acidobacteriaceae bacterium
GCGGCGTTGAGGCTGTCGACCGGCCCGGGGCAGGGGATGGTGATGTTTGCGTCGACGCGGCTCAACAGATCCTGCGACACGCCGTTGCCCTCGTTGCCGATGATGAGGGCGACGGCCCGAGTTAGATCGGCCTGGTGAGCTTCTTTGGCGGCGCGGGAGCCGGTGGCGAAGATGGTGGCGTTTGCCCGGTGCAGACGGGGGATGCAGTCTTTGACGGTGGAGGTGATGATAGGCACGCGGAAGACGCTGCCCGCGGAGGCGCGCACGGCCTTCGGATTCCATGCGCTCACGGTTCCCGGTAGAGCCAGGATGCCGTCCGCGCCAAATGCCTCCGCTGAACGCAGGATGGTTCCCAGATTTCCCGGGTCCTGAAGGCCCGCCAGCACGACAATGAGCGCAGCTCCGTTATTGCGCGCGCCCAGAACGTGCGCCCATGACCATTCGGGCGCCTGCACAAGCGCAGCGACGGGCTGCGGTGTCTCAGTAGCCAGCGCCGAGTTGAGGATGTTTTGCGGGAGGATGAGAATCTCGACTTCGCCGGGAAGATGCAGGCCGTCAAGCAGGCGCTCCGATCCCTGCGCAACGAAGACCGTGTCGAGCTTAACGCCCGATTGCAAAGCTTCAGCGATCAGGTTGGGGCCTTCAATACCCGCCAACCCGCGATCGCCTGAACCAGGGCGGGCGAGGGCCGCGCGAAGTTCTTTCAGCCGCGAATTCTGTTTACTCTGTACAATGCGAACAGGCATCCGTTCAGATTCCTTCAATGCGCTGAGCAGATTCTACGGCGTTTTGGAGCCGGACGGGCCCTGATGGTAGGACGGGCACGCCACCCACCTCAGCCTTTGTGCGTTCCGTGCGCTATGGTGAAGGCGAGGCACTCAAAGCGGCGCGCAGTCTTGTCGAGGGTGGCACCGGCCGCTATCGAACTTGCACCAACGCTAGTGCTGTGTTAGTTTCCGTCTTTGTGGCATATAAATGGTGCATGCCGTGATTAGGCCCTCCTGAACCGCGCTGCCCAAACGGCATTTGCCCGCCAATTCGGGGAACTGAGGTAGATTTTCTTGTCCGCGGAGATCTTGCGCGTCCATCCCGATGAACCCCAGCCGGACCGGATCGATTTCATCGTCTCGTGCCTGCGCAAGGGCGACGTAGTGGCGTTGCCGACCGATACGTTTTACGGCCTGGCCGTAGATCCGGTGAATCTGTATGCGGTGGAACGAATCTATCAGATCAAAACCAGGCAGAAACACAAGCCGCTTTCGCTGCTGATCTCGGGACTGGCCCAGGCCTACGCACTGGCGCGGGACTGCGACATGATGCTCGACAAGCTGGCTGACAAGTTCTGGCCGGGTCCGCTGACGATTATTGTGCGTGCCGGCACCAAGCTGCCGCTGCGCTCGACGGCAAATACGGGCAATGTTGCGATTCGCGTGCCCGATGCGGCGATTCCGCGCGCGGTGGTGGAGCGGTTCGGGCTGCCGATTACAGCAACCTCAGCGAACTTGCAGGGAGCGAGCGAGTGTACTCATGCGGCGTGCGTTCGTGACCAGATTGGCGACCGCGTGCCATTGATTGTGGATGGCGGACCGACCGGACGTTCGCTGCCCACGACGATTGTCGATCTCTCGCTGGGTCCGGGGCGATGGGAGATTCTGCGCGAGGGTGCGATTCCCACTCATGAAGTTGTGATGGCCCTGCAACGATAATTGCAATTGAGAGTATGAGAACCCGTACCAAGTCGAAACGGCGGCGCACGGCTGCGGTCGTGATCACGGTGCTGGTACTGGCTGCTGCTACGGGCGCGTCGCTCTGGTGCTGGCATGTTTACCAGCAGATTGAAACCTATGCGAATCGCGACCAGGCTGCGCCGGCCGATGCGATCGGGGTATTTGGCGCGGCCGAGTACGACGGGCGGCCTTCGCCGGTGTTCCGGGCTCGGCTCGATCACGCGGTCGATTTGTATCGCCGTGGCATCGCGCCACTCATCATCACGCTGGGTGGCGCGGGCGGTGACGAGTACTCAGAGGGCTCGGTGGGACGCGAGTACCTGATGAGCCAGGGCGTGCCTGAGCAGGCGATCATTGCCGAAACGGTGAGCCGCAACACCGAGGAGTCGGCACGGCGCATAGCGGTGATTGCGCGGACCAACGGGCTCAAGCGGTTGGTGATTGTCAGCGATGGGACGCATATGTTCCGCATTCACGCGATCTGCGCGGCCGATGGGCTTGACGTGTTGACCTCACCCAGGCCGAAACCGGCCGTTGATGATAAAGAACTGGAGCTTGATCGGATCGGGCACGAGATACTGAGCTACACGCTTTGGCGGATCGGGCTGCATTGAAGAAAGCAGCAAGTCAGCGAGTCGGCGAGTCAACGAGATCTAACTGAGCCATGCCGACCAAATCAGGGCGGCCAGAAAAACAATCTGGAGGAGGCTGCGCACCGGCAAACTGGGCACGGGCCGGCCAGCGATGGTCAAGTGCTCGCGTGCCGCGTAGACGTTGGCAGGGAAGAGCGCGACCAGCATGACTGCCAGGCATATGCTTGCGATTTTCGCGGTCCAGGGCAGCAGCAATCCTACGACGCCCACAAGTTCCAATATTCCTGAGATGGTTACCAACAAGCCTGGATTCGGAAATGCCGGGGGCACCATACGAAGCAGGTCAGGACGCTTCTTGCCCCAGTGGGCCGACGCGGTGAGACAAAACATGACGGCAAGCGCGCAGCGCAGGTCGAAGCCCGTGTCGTGAAAGAGCGCCAAACCCGCTCTGCCAGCAAGGAAGAAAATCAGGAATGAGACGATCAGTGCAATGAGTGGAACCATACGATACCTCCATGCCAATCTTCACATTGGAAGCGCGACAAGCTTCATTGAGAGCCCCATCGCGCAGATCCCCGCGCACACCGTCGAAAGAAAATTCACCGCATCGTTGTTGAGCCATCCGATTCGCTCGAGGGTCGCGCCCAGCAGGCTGTCGAAGAAAAATCCAACGACGGCTGCTGCGAGCGTCACGTTGAAGATGGACTGGGCGGCGCCGAGTGCCAAGGTTGTGAGGCCCGCGACAATTGCCGCTGCCGCGATTCCTGCAAACGAACCCGCCAGCGTGATTCCGCCATCGGTGCCCGGCTCAACCTTCCGCAGAGTAGTAATCATCCGCGGCCGCCCGCCCAATACCTGGCCAATCTCGCTTGAAACTGTATCGGCGGCAGCCTCGGCCAATGCGGCCAGGCTTCCGATCAGCCAGATGCCGTTTCCGTGCGGCATCTGGCTCGAACTCCACGTCCACGATTCAACCATGCTCGTCGAAAACAGCGCCGCTGCTCCAAGATTTGCCGCAACCTGCGCCGCCGAGCGCCCTCGCCGACCTTCGCCTGTGCCCAGTTTTTCCTTCTTCGTCCGGCCAATGCGCGTAGAGATATGAGCAAGAAGTGCGACAGCCAGAACCGGCAAGAGAAATGAACGCCACGGTTTGTAATTGTCTTCGCCGCCTGATCCATACATGAGTTGCGCGGTGATGAGGGCTCCCGAGAGCGCGGCGAGGGGCGAGGCGGCCTTCAACAACAGCGTAAGCAGCCCCAACCCAGCGCTGAGGCCAAGCACCCAGACGATCACCGACGGCAGGCGATACGAATCGATTGTTTCAAGCACCACGCCGCAGCCCACCACCGGCAGCACCAGCAGCAGGATCAGCTTCGATTGCCAGGGCAGCACGTTGCGCTTCACGCCTCAATCGTACCGTTCATGTGCGCCCGGAAGAAAGCATCGTTTGGATCAGGCCCGCCCCCGGCGGTTTACACTCATTCACGCAGCGAAAAACTAGATATTTGGTGAGGCGAATTGTGAAAAGGCTTTCAACTCTTCTGGCTGTCCTGCTTTGCGTTGGTGTCTTCGGATATTCGTCCCGCCAGTCTTCGGCCCGGGCCCAGGCTGCCGCAGCGCCGCCGCCGGGCGTTATTGCGAGTGGCGATCATATCCAGATCGAAGGCAATGGCGCGACGATTGTGCTTGAGCCCTATGCCGAAAACATCTTGCGCGTCACGCTCAGCCTGAATCATGGGCCGGCGGTGGCCGGTCCGGGCTACGGAATCATTGCGCATCCAGCATCCAGCGGCTGGAGTGCCAAATACGGCCCGAATAGCGTTGTTTACAGCTCATCGCGCATGGTTGTCACGGCCGGCATCCCGCACCATTGGAATTCTTACAAATCCACGATCGCTCAGGCCGGCTATTTTGTGGGAACAACTCCATGGACGCCCATCTCGTTCAAAACTCCAGACGGCGCCACGCTGGTTGACATGCGCGACTGGATGCAGGCCGTGCCCAATCAGAAAGACGGTACGGCCGAGATTGCCGATGACCGCCGGCCAGGCGACGACGAGTTCTACACGGTGGGAGCGACATTTGCTTCGCCCGACGATGAGCACTATTACGGGCTGGGACAAAACCAGGAGGGGTTTCTCGATCATCGCGGCCACCCGGTGCACTGCTGGGCCGATTACGAAGCTCCGGCGGCGCCCACCTTTTGCGTGCCTTTTGTCGTTACCAACAAGGGCTACGGCCTGCTGTGGGATAACCCTTCGAAGACCACATTCGAAGGAGGGTTTAACGGGCAGACGAAGTGGACCTCGCAGGTGGGCGACCGCGTTTCATTCTTCGTAATTGCGGGCAAAAACGCCGATGAAATCTATGAAGGTTACCGGCTGCTGACCGGGCCCACGCCGATGCTGCCCAAGGCCGCCTACGGATACATCCAGTGCAAGCAGCGGTACAGCAGCCAGGAAGAACTGCTAAACGTAGCCAAGGGCTATCGCGACCGCCATCTGCCCGCCGATGTTCTGGTGGTGGACTGGTTCTACTACACCAACATGGGTCAGTTCGATTTCGATCCCAAGTACTGGCCTGACCCGAAAAAAATGAACGACGAGCTGCACGCCATGGGCTTCGAAACCATGATCAGCGTGTGGCCGCGGTTTGTGCCCACCGACCGGTTCTACGACCAGGTGCTGAAGAACGGGTGGTTTATTCACTACGCCGATGGCAAGCCAATCGACGGGCTGCCCTACGATCGCGCCGGATCGGATATCGATACAACCAATCCCGACGCGGCAAAGTGGTATTGGAACACGGTGCGCGACAACATCATCGACAAGGGCTTCGACTCGTTGTGGGCCGATGAAACGGAGCCCGACCTGCCGCCGAACGGAGCGTACTTCAAAATCGGACCGGGGACGGAATACTTTAACGTCTATCCGCTCTTTCACACGGCGGCTTTGTATGACGGAATTCGCAAGGACGAGCCGGGGCGCCGCGCCCTGATTCTCTCGCGTGACGCGTATCTTGGCTCCCAGCGCAACGGCACCATTACATGGTCATCGGATATCTACCCGACGTGGGACACTCTGAAGCGGCAAGTCCCCACCGGACTGGACGTAACGGCGTCTGGTATTGCCTATTGGTCAAACGACACCGGCGGATGGCAGTATCTGCCTCCCGTGCATCATCCGGAACATAAACCGCTGCTCGACCCGTCGGACGCGCGGGCAAACGTGGGCGGCTACGACGACTATCCGGAGCTATACACGCGCTGGTTTGAGTACGCGACGTTTCTGCCGGTCATGCGCACCCACGGCAGCCGCAAGTTCAACGAAGTGTGGTCGTACGGGCACGAAGCTGAACCAATTCTTGAAAAATATCTGCGCCTGCGCTATGAGCTGATGCCCTATATCTACTCGCTCGGCTACAGTACTTGGCTCACCGGGGCCCCGTTTATGCGGGCGCTGGCTCTTGATTTTTCCCGCGATCCCAAGGTTGCGGAGATCGGCGACGAGTACATGTTCGGCCCGGCGTTCCTGGTGGCTCCTGTAACGGACCAGGGCGCGACAGCCAGGCGGGTGTATCTGCCCGCCGGGACCGATTGGTACAACTACTGGACCGGGGAGCGGGTCAAGGGCGGGCAGACGATAGAGGCTGCGGCGCCCATCGATACCATTCCGCTGTTCGTGAAGGCTGGATCGATCGTTCCGCTCGGTTCCGAAGTTGAGAACACGCACCAGAAGCAGGCGATCGTGAAGGTGAAAGTGTATCCCGGGGCCGACGCGAGCTTTACGCTTTTCAACGACGACGGAACGACTTATGCGTACGAAAAGGGCGGCGGGCAGGTCACGAAGCTGCACTGGGACGATGCCGGCCAGAAGTTGACCAGCGAAGGACCGGCTGCATGGAGCGCGCCCGAGAGCGCGATTGTGGAAATCGAGGGGCGCTAGAAACTAGTGTTCAATGAACATTGGTCAGTTTCACCTATGGCGGTTCGATCCTGCTGGCCACTTACCAGGTAACTCGCGTTTGCGTCCGAATCTTTGCGCGAGGATTCGACGTCCCGGGTGACGCTTGAGAAGGTGATTCAGCTCGAGCTAGAGTCAAAGTAGCCGACGATCGCCAACTATCACGAAGGAGGAGGAAGGATCACCACAATCTGCTGAAACAATGGTCTTGCACCCGAAGCTGGTGTACAGTGTCGAAGATGATCCGAATCATCGCTGTCCTAGCCCTTCTAGTTTCAGGCCGTGCATTGGCAAAACAGGACTATCGGAAAGAGCCTTGTAAGACGCCTGACATTGCCCAGAGTTGCATCCGCATCCATGGCAGGCTTGCGGCTGGCAACGGCA
>JASHVU010000549.1 GCA_030044455.1 Acidobacteriaceae bacterium
CGCCCACTTAACAGAACCCATCCGTTGGCAATGAGACCGGCAATCTGCCCGATGATGGAGGCAAAGACCAGCCAGGCGAGGCTTCCGTGCAGCCAGACAACCAGAAAGAGGCCGAGCAGAGAAAGGACGCCTCCGGCTGCAACGAGCGTTTGCGACCAATAGGACCGCTGTAATCCTGCCTGAACGCGATTGGCCACGTTGAGCGGGATGCTGAGGACAAACCATATGTAGAGCACCAGAAACGCCCTGGCCCCCTCGCGAGCCACGGCAGCAGACTTGACGTTAATGACCCGCATCCATGGAACGTGCGGGTAAGCGAAGGCCCCTGCAAGGCCGAGCACGGCGGCAATGATCATCATCAAGCCGAGTCCGCTGGTCAGGTACTCGCGCATCAGCTCGCGGTCGTCTTTGCCATTGGCTTCGGCAATGGCGCTTATAATGCCATTCCCTATGCCCAGGTCGGCCACGTTCATCGCGGTGATGAAAGATACTAAAACCATCCATAGACCGTAGCGTTCCGGCCCCAGATAGCGATACGTCAGCGGAATGCTAACGAGCGACGAAAGCAGCCCCAATCCACGAGCGCCGAATGACGCCAACGCGCTCAGAACGACTCGGCGAAGGCGTTCCAGCGACCGGCCGTGCTCAGTAGATGTGTCGTGCGGGCGAAACCGCAAAATCCGCCGCACGCGCTCTGCAATCGCAATCAAAGGCCCCATAGCCTCACGTCGTTACGCACGTCCCCGAACTTCTTTGCCGCTCGATGGCCAGTTCGGACCGGTCCTGCTTCCCGGAGGGGTCGCCAAGGAGAAGTTATTCCTAGCAGACATCCATTGCCACGCAGTAGATACGATTCGTTCAAGGGGTCGCTGAGCCTTCCATCTCAGAATTTGGTGGGCCCTACTCGGATCGGCTATCAGCACAGGCGGATCGCCTGGCCGACGCGGCTTCGGCCGCCATGGCACGCTTCTTCCAGTTATGTCTTGAACCGCATTCAAAACTTGCTTAATTGAATACCCTTGGCCTGTGCCAAGATTTAGCGAGATTTGCGTTTTCTCGCCCAATAGTTGCTGCAAGGCCAGCACATGGGCTTCAGCTATATCGCTGACGTGAACATAATCTCGGACGCACGTGCCATCGGGTGTAGGATAGTCGCAACCAAAGACTTGTAATTCAGGACCTGATCCCGATGCAGCTGCGAGCGCCAACGGGATGAGATGTGTCTCGGGATTATGTAACTCACCGATTTGACCACTTTCGTCTGCGCCAGCAGCATTAAAATACCGAAGGTTTGCGTACCGAAGACCGTAAGCTCGTCCATACCCTTCTAATGCATTTTCAAAGAAGAGCTTTGAGGCTCCGTATGGGTTGATGGGCTGACGGGGCGCATCTTCTGCAATTGGAATCGTTGCAGGCACCCCATATACGGCACAACTCGACGAAAAAACAAAATGGTATATACCAGCATCTATGGCAGTATCAAGAAACTGGAGGGCCGATTGTACATTGTTGGTGAAGTATTTTCGGGGGTTTTCAACTGATTCACCAACATAGGCGTGTGCAGCAAAATACAGTATCGCTTCGATGCGATTCATGATCGGCGACAGTTTGTCTCGATCGGTTACATCTCCGACAATCAGCTCGAAACCATCCACCAACAAACTGTGGCCAGTGGAAAGATTGTCGAAAATAATAACCTCGTATCCGTTCTGGCGCAGGGCGCGAGCAGTGTGACTCCCGATGTAGCCGGCTCCACCCACAACTAAGACTGCCATTTATTGGACTCCATTTGAATCATCGTCGATGTTGTAGTGCGTCATGAACAAAACTGATTATGCTTGGCCTGCGTCCTTGCTATGAAGGACAGAGTATGCGCGTTGCAGCACCAGTCGAACTGAGCCCCGAGGAAAGAACCTCACTGGAGCGTATGGCTCGGCAGCGTTTTCTGCCGCTGCTTGTGACTGAACATGGTGGAACGGATCTTCCGCGACCTGATTGAGAATCGGCCGAGGCGCGGCAACTTCCGCAGCGTGGAAGATTTGATCGGCGCCATCGGCGGCTACCTCGGCCACCACAACCAAACGCCACCCTTTGCTTTGGACCGACAATGCCGGCCGACACCGTTGAATAGGTCACGCCTGCCCTCATGGTCCTTCATGATCGGCAATCTGCATGGCGCACTACACTAGGTCCTGCCCGTCAGGCAATTGTACAGTGCTTCAAGCTGATCGCCGTAGTTGCGCTGGCGATAGTCGGAGTTAATCAGTTGCACGTTAGCGCGCCCGATCTCAGCGGTACGCTGGGGGTTTTCATAGGCATCTTCGATAGCGGAAGCCACGGCCAGACTGTCTCCGGGCGGAACGATACTGCCGTGCACGCCTGGTTCGACGATCGATCCACTGTTGGGAGTTGTGATGACATAGCAACCACAAACGAGTGCCTCGAAAACGACCCTCGCCGACCCTTCGGCGAGGGAGGGAAACACAAAGATATCGGCTCGACTCATGACCTCAGCAAGTTGTACTCTCGATAGAACTCCAAGACAATGTACGCGCGGATCGGAGAAGAAAAACTGATTCTCCTTTGCGATCTGCGGATCTAAGTTGCCGGCGACTTCAAGCCGCCAGGGTAGATCTCCGAGTCGACGCAGAGCATCAATAAGAACGTCTGCGCCTTTCCGTTTCTCAAAGAAGCCGGCGAACAGCAGCCGAAGTTCAGCGCCCGAATTTGTTCTTTCCGGAATTTGCGTCAGGAACGCATCGTCAACACCCCAATAAATAACGTGAACCCGCGAGCAGTCGAACCCGGAGAACTCAAATGTTCTCTTGACGAAGTCCGAATTCACCAGAACCGCATCGGCTTGATCGATATCGCTTTGAATGTACTGCCAGAAATTGCTTATCCTGTCGGCATCAGTTCGATGCCGCAGTTCTCCATGGTTCTCGACGAGGTCTTCAACAACTACAGGATGAGCGATTGAATGGTCGCAAAGAGCCAACAATCCCAGGTTCTTGGCAACCGTCAGCGATTCGCCTCCCATACCGGCGCGGTAATGATAAATGCGGGCGCCCTCTTTGGCGGCACGCCTTAGGTGTGGTATGGCTGCCCGGCCGTAAGCCCGTAGTGAGCCGACCAGCGCAGACTCACTTTTGAAAATGTTCGCGTAGCTATAGAGCAGTTCTGGAAGAAAGAGAGCGCGAACAAGATGGTCATCCAACGGCTCAGCGCGGGCGAGCAGGCGATTCAGCTTCCGGTTCGACCTCAATCCAGGAAGCGAAAGTACGGATCGGACCAGCGGGGTTGGATAAGCGCCGGTAAGAAAAACCGACAGCAATCTTCGCCGGTCCGCCTCGACGGCCGCAGCCGAGAGAAAGAATTTTGAATAACCGTTGGAAATGATGACCATAACGCGCATAAGAAGATCAGAGGCGCCAG
>JASHVU010000550.1 GCA_030044455.1 Acidobacteriaceae bacterium
AAAGCAAGTGCGCAATGAAAATAGCTTGGTCCATCATCGCAAACACTGTTGTGATCGCATTGTCGGTAACGCTCCTGGGTCAATCGCCCGCGCCGAACCCACTGCATCGCACCTATCGCGAAGGCGAGACGCTCGTCTACCAGATGACCGGAATCAATGAGGACTGGCATTACTCGCTGCGCGCCACGGGCGCGGTGAAGAAGAACGACAAGGGTCACTATTTCGAGGAATTCCGCTGGATTGACATGACCTCAGACGGCAAGCCTTACGCGATGACGCCGGTGATGGCCGATTTCCGCCAGAAGCTCTCGCTCGATCCCAACATTGCGCCGCCGATGCCCGATCTCAGCAAAGTCGATCCCAATCTGATTGGGCCGATCACCGACATGATGACGTTTTACGTCGACCTGTGGCTGCCCGCCATGATGGGGTCGCTCAAAAAGCCCGGCGACCACTTCCAATTCAAAACAGGCAGGTCCAATTCCTGGGCCGACGGAACGCGTGTGTTGATCGGCGCCGACTCCATCGACTTTGACTTCACGTTGCAATCGGTCGACACCACTGTGGGCATCGCAACCCTCGAAGTGAAACATGTGCCGCCGGCAGCCCCGCCAATCCCGCTGCCCGGCGAGTGGATGAAGACACCCATTGCCGATACGCCAAACAATTGGGTTGAAGTCGTGAAGCAGCCCGACGGCAAATTCGAAGCCGGCGTAGGTCAGGAGACGTTTACGGTTGATCTAACCATAAGCCTGGCCGATGGAAGGATCCTGTCCGGCACGATGGACAACATCGTCAAGACCATCCACCGCACCTGCGACGACCAGGCGCTGACCCAATGCACCGCAGCCATTCCGCACCAGATCGAGCGCAAGATCGAGATCGCCCTCGAACCGTAAGTACCGGGGTTAGGGATCGGAAGTCAGCGGTCAGATGCAAAGGCCCTACGGCTCACGCCGGAGGGCTATCCGGTTGGCACCAACGCCTGCTTAGAACTTTACGCTCGCCGCCCGCGGCGATACCCCGCTCAACTCCGCTGCGCGTGCCTCGGCATATGCCGCAGCCCCAATCAGCGCCGTGCGGCTCTCGAGAATCACGCGTACCGGCATGTGCACCAGCAACTGGCTCAGGCGGCCCTTGTCGGTAAATGCCTTCATGAAGGTGCCGTCCTTCAGCTTTTCAATAATTCGTGGGGCGATGCCGCCGCCCACGTAAAGCCCGCCCACCGAAAGAATCTTGAGGGCCAGATTGCCGGCCTCGGCGCCGTAGGCCGAGACGAACAAGTCGAGAGCCTTCTCGCAGATTTCGCTCTTGGCTTTGAGGGCCAGCTCGGTGATCACCGCGTTGGGATCTTCTTGGGCCATGCGCTCGGCCAGCCACGCCGGCTCTTCGATTCCGCGCACTTCGCGCAAAAACGCGTAGCAGTTGGTCAGGCCCATGCCGCTCACCACGCGCTCCTGGCTGATGCGGCCGTTGTACTTCTGCTGCAGGAAGCGAAGCAGGTCGATCTCATCGTCGTTGCGTGGGCCAAAATCGCTGTGGCCGCCCTCTGAAGGGTAGGGTACGTAGCTGCGGCCATCCCACACCAGAAATCCCTCGCCCAGCCCCGTGCCGGCGGAGATCAGCGCGCGGTTGCCGATCTGGCTGGCGTCGCCTTCGCTTAGTGTGTACATCTGCTCCGAGGTAAGCTCGGCAATACCGTAGCCGTTAGCCTGCAGATCGTTGATCAGAAAGACGTAGTCAATGTCGAGATCCTTGGCCAGCTCGCGGCTGTCGAGCGTCCAAGGCAGGTTCGTGAGCCGCAGACGGCCGTCGCGCACCGGGCCAGGCACGCCAAAGCACGCCGAAGTCACCTTCTCGCTGACAATAAACTCCTTAACAATCTCTTCGAGGCCGGAGTACTCCTTGGCCGGGAATTGTTGATCGCGAATGTGCTTCAGGTTGCCATCAGTAAATTCGTAAAGTGCAAGGTGAACTTTGGTGCCGCCTACATCGCCCGCAAGAATCATTCTTTCCTCTCAAAAACGCCGCGCCCAGTCCCGTCAACAGCGGGCAATAGCGCGGCCGCAGCCTTATCCAGAATCAGTGTCAGTATACCGCTCGCCGGGCGGATGAGCTGGCTGGGCAACCGGTCGGTATCGCGCGGCCCGGTAAAGACTTCACTCAACACCGGTGCCTTGTCGGCCCCGCCAATGAGGAAGAAAACGTTCACCGCCTGGTTGATAACCGGCCAGGTCAGGGTCACGCGCCAGGCGTCCTTGTTCTCGACATGATTGGCCACCACCAGGCGGCCGATCTCGTTGAGCGCTGCTGAGTGCGGAAACAGCGACGCGGTGTGGCCGTCTGGACCCATGCCCAGCTGGACCAGATCGAAACGCGGCGTCTCAGCGCCTTCCAGGCGAAACGCATTGCGCAGCAGTGACTCGTAGCGCGCAGCGGTCGCCTCGGGCTCAAGCTCGCCTTCCATGCGATGCACCTGTTGGGGAGCGAGCGGCACCTGATCGAGCATGGCCTCGCGTGTCATGCGGTAGTTTGAGTCGGGGTGGTCGGGGGGCACGCAACGTTCGTCAACCCAGAAAAGTTCCAGCTTTTGCCACGGCATACGCGCGCGCCAGGGCTGCGCCGGGTCTGCGAGCAGCTTGAATGTGGCCTTGGGAGTCGATCCGCCGCTGATGGCGATTCGGGCGCGGCCACGCGCGGCCACGGCGGCTTCAGCGCCTTCAACAAACTGTTGCGCGGCGCGGCGGGCGAGCGCATCGGTATCCGGCGCGACGATGGTTTCGATCTTAAGACTTTGCGGCATAGGGAAGGATCCTCCGGACCTTTGATGCCCGTCCCTGGAAGCAGAGGACTGCGTCACAAACCTAAATCTCAACGTTACACGGAACGGGTTGAAGGAAGGTTGAATCAGCCTACGGCACCTTGGCAAATACGCCTAATGTCCGGGCTACACTCTCCAGCGCTCGGTCCCGCGTCCACAACTTCACCCCCGACGTCAGA
>JASHVU010000551.1 GCA_030044455.1 Acidobacteriaceae bacterium
CTGCTGGGCGACGCCATGAAAGGCGACGGCGCACTGTTCACTCGCGAGGACGCGGTAGAAGCCGCATGGGTAGTGGTCGACAAGATTCTCAGGCGCCATCCGCGAGTGCGTCCGTACAGGCGCGGCACCTGGGGGCCGAAACAGGCAGACGCTCTGATCGCAGCAGACGGCTGCTGGCATAATCCCAGCAGCACCAGGTCTTGCGGATCATAGATCTCATACCGGTTAAAGAACTCCGGAATCTGGGAAAATGCCGCTTGGCCTATTGCGCGGTCGCCGCACCACTGAGATAGACAAATTGCGGCGCAGTAACCTTTGCATTGGGCGCATTGGCCTTGAACTTGAGGCTGGCCTTAAAGGGCTTGCCCTTGAACGGCGCAGAGAGGCCGAGTGCATATTCACTGCGCAGGCGGCGGCGCAGATCGTCGAAGTAAGGCTTCAACGAAACCGGATTGCTGGGGCCCTGCCAATAGCTGTCGCCTCCAGTTGCCTGCGCCACCTCGACCATCAGACTCTGTCCGCCATCTGCCACGGTGCCTGAACTGTCGGCGCGTCCCTGGTCGTGCCAGTACATGGTGAACACCACGATGCCGGCGCGTACCGTGTCGTAGATCGCCGACTGCACGTAAACATCCTCGGGATCGTAGTGCGGGTTGTATTCGTCCACTCCGTCGGTGATCATCACCACCGCGCGGCGCGCGCCGGTGTTCTTCGAGGGCCAGTGTTTGGCCAGGTCATCGAGGCAAAAATACGGACTGGCATTGGAGCCAGCGCCGCCTGTCGTCATGTGCAGTCCGCTCTCCACTGTCGCGGGATCGGATGAGAGCGGCCCCTGCAATGCAGCGCGGCCATTCTCCATATAGGCGATCGCGATCTGGGTATTGGTTGGAATTTCTTTGGCGAAGCCGATAATGTCGCCGGCCTGGCCGTAAAGGCTGGTGCGAACTCCGCCGTCAATCAGCAAAATCAATTCGAGTGGGCTATTCTCTGAAGTGAGCTGCGTAAGGCTGGTAACGGTGGCCACTTTACCGTCGAGCTTCACATTGAGCTGGCCGGCGTTCAGGCTTGCATCCTGCGCATCGGGGTGCGCGGGCAGCACAGTGAGGATAGCGCTGCCGGTGAAGTTATCGCTTTGCGGCCAGGCCGGTAGACCTGTGAGCATCGAAATTGCAACGATGGCTGATAGGGATCTGCTCATTTCGGACTCTGCGGTGATGCGGGTCTGGAGACCCGCACGACGGCCGGTCTGGAGACCGGCGCTACTCTTTCTGGTTAGACGAGCGTTAAGCGCACTGCGGTCGCGTGGGGAACGGTCAGCGTGTGTTTTCCGCCGCGCAGCCGGTTGGTGATCATGGCGCGAACAATGTGCGTCTCGCGGCTTTCGAGTGCCGGAGCGTGCATGGTCTCCGAGTTGACTGCTCCCGATCGCGATCCGAAGTCGAGGGTCAGGTCGAGATCCTTTTCGGCATCTTTGTTGAGCACGATTACCGACGTCTTTCCATCGGCGAGCTGCGCGGCGTAGGCAACCGCGTTTACTCCGGCTGCCTGCAGGGGCGATATCAGGTCTTCGGCGTACATGGTGGCGCCGGCAAAAGAGCCGGCGAAGATGAGCCCGTATGCCACAGGCTCCAGGACCCACTCCGATCCAAAATTGGCGACCGGCGTGTAGAACGGATGCGGGTGTTTGGCGATATCTTCCTGCGACACGCCCTGCGCCGCCAGCATTCCGTCGCCCGGCAAGGATCCTCCCAGACCGTTCGCGACGGCCTGGTATGTGCCTCCATGCAGGTTCACACCGGTATAGCGGTTGGCGGCGAGCAGAAGCGAATAGTTGGCAGACCACAACGCCGATGCGAAGACGTCGCTCACGCCGGGCTTGCCGCCGCGGTAGCAGGTGTTGCCCTCGGTCATGCGCACCGGCACGCCCATTTTTGCCGCTGCCGCGTTGGCCATTTCAGCGGTCTTCTGTACGCGGGCAAAATTAGCGGGCGCGAGCAGGTTGGGAATATTCACGTTTGGATTGGTGGCCGGGCCACCAAAGTAATGGTGATGGCTGAGCGTGACCACGTTGGGCTTGTCGGTAATGGAGGGCCATGCATCGGCAATCTGCGTCAGCCAATCAATCCTCGATGCCACGTCGGGCATGCCGAAGCGCGCGCCGGGAACGCTCTTTTGAATGGCGCGCGCCATGGCCAGCCACTGGTCGAGATAGGTTTTTACATTCCAGGTTTTCGGGTCGCGCAGATGACTGCTGAATAGGTCCGCCTCATTGCCGATCTGGAAGTACTCGAGCCTGGGCCCTAGCGTCGCGGCAACGTATTCGGCCTCGGCGGCAGCTCGTTCGGGTACGTTGGTCCCCATGCCAACGCCGTAGATACATCTCCATCCGGCGGCATCGAGGAAGGCGTTCAAATTGCGAATCGATTCAGCCGTTACCGGGTAGTAGTTGGGCTTGGGCTCGCCTTCGACGACGCGCGTCTCTGGGTGCGGAGGCTCAGGCGAGTCGGGCGTGGGTTTCCAGTATTCGAACTCGCTGGTGTTGCCGCCCAGGCGCAGCACGCCGTGATGCGAGATCGCCTTCAACGAGTTCACCAGGCCGGTATTCGAAGAGGAAAAGAAGTTGAGATCGACGAGCTGCTGGACCTCGTAAGAGAGCCCGATATAATCGGCCGGTACGCGCGGCCCGGTGGCCTCGGCGGGAATGGCGATGTCAGCGTGGGCGCCCTGGTTCTGTGCGCTGAGCT